>CBDUQO010000027.1:0-15974 GCA_965369365.1 uncultured Methanosarcinales archaeon | reverse complement strand
TCGAGTTTGTATTCCATCGTTATGGTATTTTTTGTGTAACTATATAAGTATTCCGATGCGGTGGCGATTCATCCCCCCTGTTGGAAGGGGACTTCTCGCCGATGGGTTAATATATTCGGCGATCCAAACCAATGACTATGCCTCGACCCTGTACAGCATGTTATAAGAAGTGTGGTGACCTGAGGTTGTGTAAATACGATTCATTGCCACTCGGAGAGGTTAATTTTAAGTTGCTGGATGGGTTTGAGTACTCGATGGCTGAATGGATGTGTTATTTGTAACTATAATATGAGTAAAAACAACATCAAGATACTATATCTGCTGACCATCGTAGCTCTTGTCGCGGCTACCTACATGGCATTCACAAGTCCGGCGATCACCCCGGAGCGTCCGCCGCTGCACACTGATGCACAGTGGCAAAACCTCCTGCAAAGCTACCGGATCTTCTACTTCCATGTCCCGCTTGCATGGGTCTCTTATGTGGCGTTCTTTGTGGTGTTCATTGCAAGCATCAGGTACCTACAGACCTCTGATCTGAAATGGGACGTGTTTGCAGCAGCTTCCGCAGATATCGGGGTTCTTTTCTGTTCGCTGAACCTTTTAAGCGGCATGTTCTGGGCGAAAGGTGCATGGGGCATTTACTGGGAATGGAGCCCGCGTTTAACACTTCAGCTCATTTTGTTCCTGTTGTATGTGGCTTACGTGTTGTTGCGCCGCTCGATTGACTCTGATAACCGCTCACGCACTTCAGCAGTCTTTGGGATCATCGCATTCACCGCTGTGCCGATGAGTTATCTCTCGATCAAGATCTGGTCATTGCAGGTCCATCCTGACCTGACCAGCGAAGGCGGCGGCATCGAAAGCCCGATCATCGTATATACCCTGCTAATTAATATATTTGCATATACATTATTGTATCTGTCGATGCTCAATATCAAAATGGAAAATGAGCGTGCTGCGCATGAACTGGGCTGCGCCACCTGATACATTCGATGCACCCGAGCGATCCTAATCCTTAATTATAGCCACGCTTAAACTCACTACCATGCCTGTAATCACACTGCATTACGATGACCTTGAAGATCTGATCGGCACTGATAGGGAAACAATCATCAAACACATCCCGATGATCGGTGCTGACATCGAGCGTGCGGAGGAGGACCATATAGATATTGAGTTCTTCCCTGACCGCCCGGATCTGTACAGCGTCGAGGGCGTGGCTCGGGCTATGCGCGGGTTTCTTGATATCGAGACCGGACTCCCGACGTACGAGGTCTCAAAATCAGATATTAGTATCACGTTCGATCACGAAATCGGAAAGATACGCCCGTTCCTCGCATGTGCGGTGGTAAAAGACCTTAAGTTTACACCACATTCCATAGAATCGCTGATGAACCTACAGGAGGATCTTCACTGGGGACTCGGGCGCAACCGTGCAAAGGTGTCGATCGGCGTACACGACCTTGATCGCGTGGCACCGCCGTTCAAGTACATCGCTGCGGAGCCATCTTATGAATTCGTTCCGCTCGACTTCGATACCCCGATGTCGATGGTGGATATACTTAAAAAACATCCAAAAGGCGTTAAATTCGCACATCTCGCTGAAAAATTTGACAAATACCCACTGATCATCGATTCGAACGAAAACGTACTATCTTTCCCGCCGATCATCAATGGGACATTGACTCGCGTAGAAGACGACACAAGAAATCTGTTCATCGAAGTCACCGGTACGGGCAAAGCTGTGTTTGCCGCATTAAACATTGTGGTAACCGCACTTGCGGAACGCGGTGGGATAATCGAGTCTGTGCAGGTATGTACACCGGATGACGATGGCGGGTACACAACACCGGATCTCAATCCTGCGATTCGCACCATCTCCCGAACGGATGCAGTCGCCCTACTCGGTTTTGATCTGAGCAGCGACGAGATCGCAGGTCACCTCCGGAGGATGCGTTTTGGTGCAGTCCCTGAGTCGGGGTCCGGGATTGGGGCGGGGTCGGATGACACGATCGAGGTGGCGGTGCCCGCGTACCGCGCAGATATCATGCATGATTATGACATCTTCGAGGATATCGCCATTGGGTATGGCTACGAGCAAATCGTGCCTGCGCTGCCAAAGACTATGACAATCGGGGAGGAACATCCGGTTTCACGCATGAAATCCGATCTTCGTGAGATCATGGTGGGCTTAAGCTTCTATGAAGTGATGCCGTTTGCGCTGACCAGTGAGACAGTACATTTCGACAGGATGCAGAGACCCCGTGCAAGCGCCACTCATGTCATGCATCCGATCAGCCAGGAGCAGACAATCCTGCGAACCACAATCCTGCCAAACCTGCTTGAGATTCTCTCGCTCAACCAGCATAGGGAACTGCCGCAGCAGATATTTGAGGTGGGTGATGTGGTTGCTGGCGGGCATAACAAAGTGCATCTTGCAGCGGTCGCAATCGATCCGCATGCAAACTTCAGCGAGATTGGGGCAGTGGTGGACACCGTGATGCGCGAACGGGGGGTCGTGTATGAGCTCACCGGTTCAGACGATCCCGCATTCATCGAAGGCAGGCGGGCTGAGATCCTCGTTGATGGCGAATGTGCAGGCGTCTTTGGCGAGGTGCACCCTGGAGTTATACTGAATTTTGGTCTGGATCAGCCGGTGATTGCGTTTGAGATGTGGAGGCTATAACCGATCCATCACCCGCACCCGCACCCGCCCCCATGATTTTTCAAGCGCCAAAGAGCGTCCCCTGCACAACTTCCGGATATGCCACAAACACTCATCGCATGATCTAATAGCTCACAAACCGCTTGCCATCGCTCCTTAGACGCGGCTGTTCAAGAACTATGGTCTTGTCAGGGTCTTTGAACGTATGTCCAATCACATAACAGTCCGTATCATGCTTTTCTGCAATCCGCATCGCATGATCCACATCATCCTCAGGAAGAACGATGCAAAATCCAATTCCCATGTTGTAAACCTGATACATCTCTTCTTCGCTCACGGGTCCGTATTTTTGGATCAGCCTGAAGACCTGCGGCACATCTGGCAAGCTGTCGATCTTAAATCCATGATTTACGCTGACTCGCCGGAGGTTCAGAAACCCGTCGCCAGTTATATGTGCAAGCGACCTGATATCCAGACCTTGATCGAGCATCTCCCGGATCTCCCTGACATAGATCTTTGTTGGTTCGAGCAACTCTTCGCCAATCGATCTATCAAGCCCATCGATCTGCGTATCCACATCAAATCCCGTGTTATCCAGCAAAGCTCGCCTTGCAAGCGTCATCCCGTTGCTGTGGATCCCGGAGCTTGCCAAACCGAGTATTACGTCACCTTCCTCGATTTTATCCCCGGTTATGATCTTATCACTTGAAACCGTGCCGACACCCATCCCAACCAGATCAAAACCCCGGTTCTCCCGTTTTCCTTTGATCATCTCTGGCATAATTGCGATTTCCCCGCCAGAAAGCGTCACATCCGCGCGCCTGCATCCTTCAACCAGACCTTTTACGATCTCCTCAAGAATGTCAGGATCCGGGTCCTGGATTGCGATGTAGTCGACCATCGACACCGGTTCTGCGCCGACACACAGGATGTCATTGACATTCATGGCGACGCAATCGATACCGACTGTGTCGTATTTTTCCATGAGTTGCGCGATAAAGACCTTAGTTCCGACGCCATCGGTTTTGACTGCCAGCGATCTGCCATCCCCCATGTCAATAACTCCTGAAAAATGCCCTATTGGGAGCGTGGGCTTACCTACAGTGTCTCTGAACTCGAATGTCGTTTTGACAAGTTTTATGATCCGTTTTAGTGCAATATCTACCTTTGCAGTGTCTGCACCCGCTTTCTGATATGTAAGATGCCCGTCTGCGGCATCACCCGCAATTTCAGTCTTCTTCATGTGTTTTATCTCCCTTGATGGTTCGTTGGTTGCTGGTGCGGTTTGAAAGACTAAAAACATACCTAACGGCGTGTCGGTAGAAGTGATCAAACCGACAATCGGTCACTTCGGATTCATTAGACACACCTGATTTATATATTATTGAGTCTTACATGCCAGCTATTAAAAATAATGCACCAAACCGGCAAACACCGCTTATTTGTCCTTAACTACCGGATTATTTAAAATTCAATGGCAGATTTGACATCGGTTCCAACATCCTCACCAAAACACATGCTTAAAGCTTATGAGACATGACATTTCGGAAGGATATTATGAGATCGTGTGCAATGTTGTGCCGCACCAGTGCAGGTGGGGGTGCATGTGAATAGCGTCCCAAAACAATCCCAACCGATAGGTATATAAGGAATTAGTAATATGTCATAGTTACCACGACCACAAAAAAAAGTCCGTTCGCGTGGGCGCGCAGTGCTCCCCTCACCGGGGGGCTGTGCATTACAGTTATTTTGCAGCAATACGATTTTTTCACGAAAAATTGAGTAAAAACTGCCCTTTGGGTGGGGCTGCCGATATACTTTGGCTATATGGTAATTCGAGTTACAAGCAGCTCGCAAGATGAATTGTGCCTGTGGGCATTGGAGGCGTAGAGATCACGAATGACACAAATAAACGAATGACACGAATGCTAAATTGGAATAAATTTGTGTCATTCGTCCAAACGCGTAATTCGTGATAAAAACTGCCTATAAATGAACTAAATTCTCGGAAAATCTCCTAAATCAAAGTGGGAAGATTCGGATAAAATGGGCAACTTCTTTATAAGCGTTGGTCACTGCAACTCAAGATACCAGAGAGCCTTGACAATTACAAAAAATCGCTGCACATACTATGATGGGTGGGCTACTGATCAAATCAGTCCGAGTGACCTTGCGCAGAGCGTGGCAAGATCCTCGACCACCACGCCCGCACCATCGCCGTTTCCATTTCCGCCACTGCTACCATTGCCGTTCCCATTACTACTACCAGTACCATTGCCGTTGTTACTGCCTTTGCCATTGCCCCCTTCCAGCGTCAGAAAGCAGCACGGGCACGACGTGACCAGCAGCTCCGCACCAACATCCAACGCATCCTGCAATCGCACCTTTGCAATCGTTTTCGTCAGGTCAGAGACCCCTTCCCTGAGCGCATTGCCGCCAGCACCGCAGCACCGCTGAAATTCGCGGTTTCTCTCCATCTCAACGAAATTAACGCCAGGAAGTCTTTTTATGGCGTCTCTTGGCGGTTCGTATACCCCCATCTGCCTTCCAAGATGGCAGGGGTCATGATATGTGACCGTTTTATCGACATGGTTCGTCCACCGCTGTTCTTTGTCGAGCAGCTCGAATACGAACTGCGATGCATGGACGCATTCAAACGGCAGTTTGCCCCCATAATAACGGGGCCACTCATCCACCGCGACCTGGTAGCAGCCAGGACATGAGAACAAAACTTTTTCAACACCCCTCGCCTGGAGTGCCTCGATGTTTCTCCGTGCAAAATCCCGGGCGATGTTTTCAGTGTCCCGATGCCCGATTGAGATCAGATCGGCGCAGCAGCATAGTTCATCTTCGCCTAAAGTGGTGAACGGGATATCGAACTCCTTGAGTATCCGCACGACTGAGACTGCGTGGAGCGGCGCCTTGTATTCTACAGTGCACCCGACAAAGTATGCGATCTCGGCACTCTCACTCACCTCAATGTCGTCCGGAAGCCATTGCAGCCGGTTCCGCTGATCCGCTCTGTAGGGATTCCCGTACTTCGATATGACCTCTGTGAAGAACTCTTGCGACTGAAGTGGTCCGTTGCCCCGGTTTACAAGGTTGGAACGCAGTGAGTCCCACAGTCCCGCGGTGTTGATTCCTGCCGGGCACACGGAGCCGCATACCCCGCACGCTGCGCAATGATACAGACGCTCCGAAAAATCATGGATTATTGATTCCGGTATCTTCTGCGGGGAGAATAGTTTCGCACGTAAGCCATACCCCGCGTCCATGAACTGCTTCCACTCCTGAACCTTGTCACGGGGCGTATATCCCTTAACTAAACCCGATCCGTTCCCGTTCGGGCTGAATGCGCCACTCTTGATCACGTCGTACACTGGGCACCATTTCAGGCATTCGCCGCATCCGGTGCAGGCATCAAACTCCATCAGTTGCGTTGCATCCAGACGATCCGTGGTTACAGACGGCTTCCGCATGGTGCCACTCATGAGATCACGTTATGGCATCCGCCAGTTCTTCGGGCAGGTCACACCTCATACCTCCCGAGCACATCAGGACAACGGTCTCATCCGGCGAAATCGCTCTGGATTTTACCAGATGCTCAAGTCCTGAGAGTGCAGTGCATGACTCAAGCCCGACATCAGGCACGCCGTCGTTGTGATAAAGGTCAAGTAACCGGGGAATCTCCATAAGTTCGGATTCCTTCCCTCCGGAAAAGCCATACTCGAAGACCGTACCTGCGTTTATCAGATGCGGGTACGAGAGGTACAGCTTCGGATTGCCGATCCCGAGCACATGGGTGTCTACAGTCTTCTCGGTTGGGTCGTCGTATCCCTTGAATGCCCTGACCATGGGCGCGCAACCCTTTGGCTGGATTCCGGCAAGTCTCGGCGCAACACCGTAGCGTTCCATGCAGGCTTTGCGAAAGCCGTACAGACCAACGCCACTCCCGACCGCCTGCACGTACCAGTCGGGCACTCTCCCGAGGTCTTCGAGAACCTCAAAACCGATTGTTTTTATCCCTTCGATTCGTAACTGGTTATAGAATCCATATTCGAGTGGTATATCGCTTTTTTTGGCGAAAGACATGGCGTTTGCTATTGCCTCATCAAATGTAGTCCCTGAGTAGATCACTTCGACATACTCGTCATCAATTTCGGAGCGTATTTCGTCAAGCATCCGCTCCGAGCGCTCACGGGCGTTCTCTGGCGCATAGATATAGAGTTTCACCCCGGCAATCGAACATGCTCTTGCATGGGCAAGCCCGCTGTCGCCAGTCGTTGCAGTGACAATCCGGTTGTGCCCGAGTTCCTGGAGCCGCGATACCGTCATGAACGCCTCACGGTCCTTAAACGTCCTCGTTGGCTGCACAGCTTCAACCTTGATGTAGAGGTTCTCCATAGGTCGGTCTGGTGAGATCGCCTCTGCTATCCGTTTACTCTTAAGGAACGGTGTTTTCTTCATTCCGAGATCAATGGCATAGTCCAGATCATTCAGCGGGAGGACTTGATGATACCTCCATGGTGAATCCCCAAACGATCGGTCAGGAAAGTCCTCCGGATCGGTGTTATGGTATTTAAATGGGATAAGCCCTCCGCATTTGCAGTTTCGCACATAACCATTATTATATATGGTGCCACAATCGATACATCGTTGGTGGAATTTTGTCATGGTTGCCACCTCTTGGACAAGACGCAAAAGGTACAATATCGCTAATAACTTTAAACCTTTCCCTTAGAGGGGTTTATTGTTAATAAAAACTAAGATGAACGTGTTAAATACTCATAATAAACATATAATCATATCAAGGATTGCAGGATGCTATAATGACAACAACGAGAGAGTCAACATGGATTCGCCCATGGTACGATGAGATTGAGCCGATCAAGGTTCTTGACCCAACCGCCTGGAAGGCAGGGTCATCAGATGACAGGGACCAAATATTCCCAATCTACTTAACCGACGTGATGAAGTGGAACGGGCACCTCTGCCTCGGGCTTGCGCGAGGATACCGCGCTGCCATGGTTGCCTTTGATGAGTTGTGCAACAGCCCCCCACCGCGAGGCGATTTCAGGGTCAAGTTTGACCGGGATTCGTGTATGGTGGATGCTTTTGCCTACATCGCAGGAATCAGGAGCGATTTTGGAAGGCAGAATCTGGGAACAATTGAGATCGATAAAACCGGTGCGGTGACTGGTCGGGATGTTTACGTCGTGCACAGGATCTCAACTGGCGGTACTGTCGAGATAATTATGAATTTCGGCGATCTCGAGGATTTCGACGAGCTCTGGGAGCTGAAAGCGATGATGGCTGGTGTCAGGTTGCCACAAGGAGCGGATTTCGAACGCTACAGGGAACTCATGCAGAAGCTGAGTTATGATGTGCTGACCATCCCTGCAAAAGAGTTTATTGAGGTTCAACATCTATAGCAGCCACATGCGTTTTGGGTCAACCATCTGGATCTACCTCATTTTTGCAGTAGTACTGTTCGTAATTGCATACACAAAAATCGGGCAGAAGGAGACTGTTTCCGGCATAAGATCCTCGCTTGTTCTTTTTGTTGATATACTTCCGCTGATACTCATTGCGATAGTGATCGGAGGTCTGATCCAGGTTATAATCCCCCAGGAGATGATCGAACAGTTCCTTGGAACAAGCTCCGGCATCAAAGGCATCGTCACCGGAAGCCTCGCTGGCAGCGTCATGCCGGGACCTCCGTATGCATCACTCCCAATCGTAGCATCTCTTCTCAAGTCCGGGGCGGGAGCAGGTCCCATGGTTGCGATGGTTACTGCATGGGCACTCTGGCGGATCAACTTAATCCCTCTTGAGATCGCGTTCATAGGACCCAAATTCATGGCGATACGTTTTCTTTCGACATTATTCTTCCCGGTACTGGCGGGACTGATCGCTCAATTTATAGTTATGCGATTTATTGCATCCCCTTAATCGAAACCTTTATTTAAATAGTGGTAATCTGGTTTGTTAGTTTGTTATTCAGAACATCAGCAAACAAAACGAGGAGGCAAATCAATGAATAAAACAATCGCATCTGCTCTGGTAATACTGCTCTTTACAGCAGGCGTTGCCATGGCGGAGGGTATAGTCGATGACTACCCCGAACTGGAAGCGGTCTTAAATTTCGGAGGAGACCTGACCATAATGCATCTTCTTGGATACAGAGCTGCAGATACAGCGATGGAGCAGCTCTCTTTTGAGAAAGGTGATCCGAATGTGCTTGCACTGACGCGCGCGGGGCGTGCGACAGCCGTTGGCGGGCATAGCACAGAACAATGCATCGATGCCGTGATTGCGACATCTGGATGCACGATGGGCAACAAGAACCTGATCGTCATCCATTCATGTTCTGAGAAACCACTCTGGTTCGTCTTCTGCAACCAGAATACGATGGAGGCTACATACCACCGTGCGAACAAGAGCGTTCTTGCGGATTATCTTAATAGAGAATCCACAACCACAGACAAAGACGCACTCTACAGGGAATTCATGGCGGATGACGCAGTATTCGAGGTCTCGTCAAAGTACAACGTCGATGCCAACGATCTGATAGCAGATCCTTCGCCGTGGAACGCAATGTTAGGTGAGATCGGTCCAACGGATGCGATGTCCATTGTCTATGTGGCAAACCCGCTTGCGCGATGGTCACCCTCAGGTCTTATCGCAGGCCTGCAGTTACATGACCACATCTGCCCTGCGGTCCTGTGCGGTTACTTCTTCTCAGAGATGGTTATGGAGGAGTTGCCGCTGCAGAGTCCTTCTGACAAATACGTTAGCATCTCAACACCACCGTGGTGCAAGGACGACACGATGACACCGATGCTCGGGATTACGAATGCCGTGAGAATGGTCTCTGCGGACGTCTCCGAGGATATGAAGATGCAGCTACCAAGCCCGCCATACGGTGGCGGCGGTGGACACGGCATTGGTGGCGCAGTCATCCGGTGGAACCAGACCACAAAGAGCGGAGACGGAATCATCATGTCATTTAACAAGTTAGAAGCGATAAACTTGAGTGATTCGGGATACCTGACCGCCACAACAGGCGCCCAGCGGGGAATCGAGGTGCTCAAGATTATCTGCTGGATGACAGAGAACCCTGATGAAGCGCGAAAAGTCCATCAGATCGAGAAGCGCTTCAAGGTTTCCGAGAAAGAACTGAACCAGCTCTTCACAACCGGGGAGAACCCGCTTGAGCTACTCGATATACTGCCCGAGACTGATTCGGAGGCTGCGAATGATTCAAGCTCTCAGGAACTTGTTGCGTCCCCACTATCCATTCCTGACGTGGACCTGAAGCTTCCCAACATGATGCCACTTGCGTCTGCCTGTGATATCGTGCTCTCGACTGACCCCAACTTCCTGTATTTCCCGGCACCACCACCAGAGCCGGAAGCATCAGGCGATATCGTGACCGATTATCCGATGCTCGGATCACTCGCTGATTTCAGCACGAGTGGTTCTCCGGAGGACATCTCGATCATGAACATGCTCGGCTACAAGGCGTGCAAGGTTGGACTTGGACTCCAGGAGTTTGAGAAGAACGATCCTAACATGATGGTCTTCACAAACGCAGGATACGTCGCATCCATCAATGGAAAGAGCACGGAACAGTGCGTTGACGCCGTAATGGACGAATCGGGATGCACGATCGGCAAGAACAACCTGGTCCTGCCCCGCACATCTGTTGACAGCCGTGTCTGGTTCGCGTTCCTCAACACGAGCAACATGGACTGCATATTCCTCTGGGTGAACGATGATGTGATCGAGGACTACCTTGCAAGGGACGAATCCGAAAACCACTATGAGCTCATGCGGGAGTTTGTACAGGTGCGTGGCGACGTGATCTTCACGACCTACAAGCTAAACGTCGACAAGGACGAGTTGCTCAACGACCCCGAGCAGTGGGCTATGATCGAATCGCATCTTGGCAAGAAGAATGCGTGGATGATGGCATGGGGCGGAAACGTGCTCGCGAAGCACCCGATACCTGCGTTCCTGGCGATTATAGAGGAGCACACCCACATCTGCGCAGGCACACTGGTCGGTTACCACATGGTTGACGTCATACGATCAGAACTGCCGACGATGGGCGGCCGCGAGTGTGCGGTCACACTGGGCGGAGACACGCTCATCTCAGTTGTTCCTGACTGTAGAAACGACGCGATACTGGCACTGCTCGACACCACGCCGGGACGGAAGGGATACTTCTCAACGAAACTGAGTGCCGAGCAGATCGACGAGCTTGCGCCGGAAGCAAAGAGTGCAACCACCATATACATCGCATGGAATAAGGTGGAACAACACGGCGAGGGAATCGTTCTCGGGTTCGACACCATGAAGGCAAGAGAACTGAGCGGCGCAGACTATGAGAACGAGCCGTTCTGGCTGTGCCGCCTGAAGTGCCTCACATGGATGGCAGACAATCCGGATGAGTGCAAGGACCTCGTAAAGGTCATCCACCGCTTCGAGGTGAACGACTTTTCAGAGGTGCAGAAGCTTCAGAGCGTCAATGTCAACCCGCTTGCCGAACTCGGGCTGACAAAAGAGAGCTTTGTAGCAGCGGGAACCAATGATACACATACCGAAGCGGAAGCAGCAGCAGCAGCGACCCCGTTCATACCGGCAGCGGCATGCATGGCGATCGTTCTTGTAGCGGCGCTCCTATTTAGCAGAAGGCGATAAGTCTTCTGTTACCTTTTTCTTTTTTTCGGCGTGGTTAATTCTACTTGGTCAGATTAGCCGACATCAGATATCCGAGTCTGAGCAATAATCTTAAAATAAGTGAAATATAATCTGTAAAGAATATTTCATGCACGGCTATTCATTTTTATTGCAACATAAATAATACTAAGCATGTGACATTATACAATATCTTCACACAAGATGTACGACGATCCTGGTTCTGCTGTTTTCTGTGGTCATTGACGATAGCTGATAGGGCTCATAACATCGCTTACATCAAAAGGCTCAGCGGATATCCGGAAAAACCATGTCCAGCTAAAAGCCAGCGCAAAGAAGAACCCTAAATTTGATATTTTTGGGGCGTGCATATTCATTTGTTCACCCTGTAGTTGTTAGGATGCGCTTACACAAGAACTCTTCATCAAAACCTGTTGATGCGGTCGCCTCGGCGAGCGTGGTAGCGGCTCAGCATAACCAATCCGGAGCAACAGTTGCGGATGAGAACTGCCCAGTGCAAGATGTTGCTGCAACTGGTTTTTAAGCTCTGGCACTTCACATGGCTGGTTGAGGTGTGCGTTCTCAATCTCGAGTGTAGTCAGGGTTAGTGCGATGCGCTCAAAGCTCCGTCCCACATCTATCCACGATTTTTTGTCATTCTTTTCAGAGATTATAACCATCAGTGCAGAGGAACTTCGTATGTTCTTCTCATCTGTCTTTGACTGACTTTTAGCACCGACAAAAATCCTCATAAACATCCGCCCAAGCCAACCCGGCGCAGGAGACCTCCCCATTGCTCGTGATGTCAAGCCATCGAGATGCAACTCCCCCTCCGAATCACTGAAACGAATCCAGGAGGTGATTTCATCCATGAAGGCATCATCATTCATCTGTATCCGGTTGCCTTCCCGGACAAGTTTGATGATCTCTTCAATGGCACCGGGTTCACTAATCACAAGAGATGTGACTCCCTCTTCCGTCGGTACTGATTCGATCTTCTTTAAGTCTGCTGCGGGGATCTGCTGTTTATTATATTCACGCCGGTTGGTATGCCGTCTGGAAATAGCCTGGAAAAGATTGTTATCCCCGGTAACATTGCTGTGCTTCAGCGTAACCAGAAGGCATTCGTCAGGTTCGCCTGCTGGAAAATACTTAACTTCAGGATCATAACCGGCATGTTTAGCTGCGATCACGAGGTTTTCCAGTGCACAGCCGAGACTGATATACAGTTCACGGTTGTCCGGATCAACCACTGGCAGCGCCCGGGTGAAATCCGGAAAGATTCTGATGCAATCTTTCTCAACCGAAAATTTCCGGCTCTCTGGTAATTCGAGTTACACAACCTGATAAATCATGCATACAAATGATACCCATCGAGGTCAAGATATATGCGCTGGAACAAATGTTTGACGTTTAGAATGCCATAACACCGCCGTTTAATCACTTTGATCTTATTATTCAGTCCTTCCACAAATCCACTTGTTTGCCGGTTGATAAAGTAGTTTGTGATTTTATCCATGTATTTGTCTAATGTCGATATAAATCTATTAAAACACTTCAAACTACTCTCTTCAACTTTCTTCTTCCAATCGTTGATCCTACAAGTCGCAACGCTCTTGGAAATATCGTCTTCAAAGATATCAGTCAAATCATTGCAAAGTTTATATGCTAATTCTAATATTGGAGAATATTGAAATAAACACTTCAAAACCTCCCGTTCTTCGTCCATTAATTCCACCACATCCTTACGCAATATCCACATTACGTTTTTCAGCTTTTTAAATTCTTCTTCTGACAATTCTTTCTTCAAATGCTTCATTTCTTTCTTCCGAAGACCATCCAGGCCCTTCCGATACAATTTAGCAACGTGAAAACGATCAACTATGATCTTAACGTCCTTTACTGCTATGCCGTTTGCTACAAGCATTGCAAGAACCGTCGAGGGGCTTTCACCGTTTAAGGCGACGGTTACCCTTCTGTCGTTTCGCTCGCACTCGTATGTGTGATCCTGCGAAGTCAGGAGGTCAACAGTTCGATCTGCACATCCTGTATCGACAAGCGTGATCTCGAGAACTGGTTTATCATGCGACCTTCTCAGACCAACGATTGTGTCGCAAGCCCTTATCCTCCCGCTCTCCAGTATCGCGGCATTTGTGCAGACCTTTTCGACCTCGGAAAGGTCGTGGGTGTTTAAAAATACGGTCATGCCCTCATCTTCCGAGAGCCTGAGTATCAGGTCCCTAACAATCATCCTGGACTCGGGATCGAGACCGGACGTGGGCTCGTCAAGGAAGAGGATCTCAGGATCGTGGATCATTGCTCTTGCAAGCCCTATTTTCCGCTTCATGCCTGTTGAGAACCTGCCGACTTTCTCGTTCCTGCGGTCAGAAAGTCCTGCGAACTCGAGAAGCCTCTCGATCTTCTCAACTCTATCCGACTCAGGAACTCCGTAAAGCCGTGCGTAGTACAGCAGATTCTGGTATGCGGACAATCGCTCGTATAACCCGTTGTTCTCCAGAAGAACGCCGATCCTGCTTCGGAGATCACTATTGGAATCATTGGGTTCCTCTCCGAAGATCAGCGCTTTCCCTGACGTTGGCTTCAGCAGACCGAGCATGATCCGCATCGTTGTAGTCTTACCCGAACCATTCGGACCAAGATATCCAAATATCTCACCTTTCCGCACCTTGAAATTTATTTCATCGAGTACGGGTTTTTCGTTGAAGCTCTTTGACATGCCCTGTATCTCGACCGCGTTCATATAGCGCACCTCCCGTGGTTCTGTAGAGCACGTCTCATATCTGGTCTTGTGCTCAGGACATCCACAAGCGATGGTAGTTTTCGCAGCCGGACGATCCTTGATGCTTTTTCGTTCTTCATCTTTCTCACCTTCTTTGTTTGGACTGGTCTTTTCATCGACCTGTCTGATAATATGTGTGCAAGCAATGATACTTAAACCTTTCGATTGATCGAAAGATATTGTGATGGACGGGAGGACTTCACAACAAAATAGCAAATCGGTTACAGATCATGTTGCCCGATGCAACTGGCATGTGTGAGTCGTGGATGTGGAGTAAATGTAGCAGGGCCCTTGTCTGCTCCAATCCATGAATCGGATCGCGGGAGCATCCATGTCGCGGGATAAGAGGTCGGAGCGGGCAGCATACATCCCGGAAAATGGATTGCCAGACTCGCACGACCCGGTCTGGCATTTGAGCACCAACGCCCAAGTCTGCCAATATCAAACAACGCTTCTCCGGGTCACATACGCGCAAGCAAGATCGTCGGTACCTTCATGCAGACCACGCACCAGAAACCTAAGCTCCTTTAACCCAAGAAAGCCAGAGTCCTGTAAAAGTTTCTCGATGCAACCATCGCTATGCATGAATACTGGCACGCCCCAATCGCTCCGGATCTCAGAATAACCCTGTGGGCTGTGGCTGACAACCACATCTTCCTTTTCCGGGGTTTCCGCTAAGATGGTGAAAGCGAAGACCCCTCCTGGTTTAATAACTCGAAAAACCTCTTTAAAGATCGGCTCCAGATCGCCAATGAGGTGGAAAACGCCGCAGCAGATCATATCGTCGAAGAAGCCGTCAGAATATGGAAGCGGCATACCTCGCAGATCGAACTCTCTCAAATCCTGCGCAAAATCCTTTGATCTGCAGACCTCAAGCATCTCTACAGAGCCGTCGATTCCGAACACCTCCAGACCCGCTCTGGCAAATGGCATGGAACCAAGCCCGGTACCTATCCCGATATCAAGCAGGCGGTCACGGGGGCTTACATACTCAAAGCAGAGACCGAAGAGCACTTCAGGACCAAACCACCCGGTTTCACGAGCCTCTCGGTCGTATTCGGAAGCATGTTCGTCGTGTGTGCGGATGCTGTCGTTCTTTTTCATATCAAACACCGTCAGTTATTCATACCCTCATCCGCAAGCACCCCGTCCTTCACGCGCACAATCCTGTCAGCGTGCGCAGCGATCTCAGGATCGTGTGTGATCATGATGATGGTGCGTCCGTCCCGGTTCAGGTTCTCAAAGATCTTCATGATCTCCTCTCCGGTCTTTGTGTCGAGATTTCCGGTTGGCTCGTCAGCGAGAATGATCGCGGGATCGTTTACGAGCGCCCTTGCGATCGCAACACGCTGGCGCTGCCCGCCTGATAGTTCTGTCGGTTTGTGATGCATCCTGTCAGACAGTCCGACCAATTCAATGAGTTCTTTTGCGCGCTTCCCCGGATCGATGCCTAATTTCTGGTTTGCAAGCGTCGGGAGTTCGACATTCTTGAGCACGCTCATTCTGGATACAAGATTGAAGGTCTGGAACACGAATCCGATCTCCTGCCCCCTGAGATGCGCAAGTTCGGCTTCGGTGAGTTTGCTCAAGTCCTTTCCTGATACGTGGATCTCTCCACCGGTCGGGAGGTCGAGGCATCCGATCAGGTTCATGAGCGTGCTCTTGCCTGATCCGGATGGTCCCATGATCGCAAGGAACTCGCCGCGCCGGATTGCGAGATCGATGCCGTGGAGTATCGGCACTTCCATCTTGCCGATGTAGTAGCTCTTTCTGGCGTTTATGATGTCTACGGCAGGGGGTTCGTCC
>CBDUQO010000026.1:0-16011 GCA_965369365.1 uncultured Methanosarcinales archaeon | reverse complement strand
CCCCCCTCTCACTTCACAACCTCGCTCGCATTCGTGATCACCGGATCCGCAATACTCATCGGCTCATTAAGTCTCCTTGCTGTGAGCAGAATCAGAAGATATGTTCAACTTAACCTTTGTTCCCACAGTTTGGGCAAAAATGGGTTAAAATCGCCCTCATTTCACCACATTCCGGGCATTTATACGCTAATTTCTTTCCACAATTTTGACAATAAGACATATCATGCCTGATAGGAAAAGTGCACCATGGACATTTATTTTGCTTTAGTCTGGACATGGAAATACGCTCAAAGCTGAAGTATTGTTTTTTGATGTACGCTAGCGTGATAGCACATGCAACCGCTCCTAAAATAGATATACCAATCACATGGAGTACTTGCCACACGTTCACAATAATCATATACATCAATAACAGAGATGCGAATGCCATGAATGCATTAGCGTGGATGGTGTACTTGCTTTTCACTTTCTTAGCCTTTAAAAACATGGCAATAGCAACTGCCAACAGGGGTAAAACAAAAGCCAATCTCACGGCTAAAACTTTCCATCTATATATTTGATAAGCTGTGTTGTATTCGCCCTGAGCTAAACTACGAGCATCAGGTACTTCGTCTTTCTTTTGATTTAATCTGCCATATATCTCATCATAAACTGCTTGTGCCTCATTAAGTTGTACTTGAGCTTCCTCATACCTTTTTCTTGCTTCTTCGTGTTTTCTTTCCTTTATTTCATCTGTCTCTCCTTTATCGAGTATTACTCGATATTCTTCTCTTTTAAACAGGTAGTTTTCCTTAGCACTAAGATATTCATCATTAATATTTATCAGGGCAGCACCGGCGATTTTCAGCTCGGAGTTAATGCTTCTTTCCTCATTCTCCAGATTATAAACACCATATTTTTCATAATAAACGTTTTGTTGAGGACTTTCAGGAATGTCTCCTAACTCAGTAAGGATATTTATTCCTCCTATCAGAAGGAAAATAACCATGGCTGAAGCGAGTATTTTTTCGCCCCTTGTAGCCTCCAATTTCTCAACCTCATCATATCCTGACATGATACTCCTCCTAATAGGTTAATTTGAAAATAGACTATATAAATATAACTCTCCTTCTTAAGAAAAGTCACAGACCTCGTATTGGGAAATCCGCAGCCATCAGAGCCAATACTCAGGAATTACATCGCCCGTGTTCCAAAGACAATCCTGCCCACCCATCTCACTTCACAACCTCGCTCGCATTCGTGATCACCGGATCCGCACCAAGCACCTCGAGCCTTGTCGCGATCTCATTTGCGCCATGATGCCCGCCAGTAACCGCAATCGCGTGACGAAGCGCACAATCAACCACCACGACGGCAGGATCAGTCCATTTGCTCTGCAGAAACGGCGCAATCATCCGGACAGCGATCCCGCAGGACATGATCGCAACAATTGCATCATACCCCGATTCCTGCGAAAACACGTCCGCAAACGCAGATTCAGAGTACCAGATCACCTCGCCGCCAACAAGACCTGCGACGCGCTCTGCAACCGCATGGTTTCGCTCAAAGGAGATTACTGCGATCCGTATAGGTGTGACCTCCTGAAACTTGTCGGATGCACGACATCGCCGATCAGGATCATGGCTGATCGCTCTATTCCCGCGGTTTCGACCTTTTCTGCGATGTCTGCAACCGTGCCCAGGATGATCTGTTCATCCTGCCATGATGCCCGGTAGACAACGGCAACCGGCGTCTCCCCGGGATACGAAACTTTTTTCATGATTTCGTTGATCTTGCTTGTGCCCAGGAATATCGCCATCGTTGCGCCGTGCTTTGAAAGCTCCCTGATCGAGTCTGACTTGAGCGTCTCGCCAGCCGGGCGTGTGATGATCAGAGTCTCTGTGATCCCGGAGAGCGTAAGCTGCGTCTTGAGCGCTGCTGATGCAGCAAAAACCGATGACACGCCCGGAATGATCTCAACATCGATGTTGTGCTTTTTGAGCGCCGCGATCTGCTCGCATATTGCGCCGTAGAGTGACGGGTCACCGGTGTGCAGCCGGACGACTTTTTTTCCGTCGCTGATTGCACTAACCATGAGGTGGGTCAGTTCATCGAGGGTAAGCCCGTGGCTGTTGATGACCTCTCCGCTACTGAATGCGGCAACCGCCGGGTCAACGAGCGAGCCCGTGTAGATCACGAGATCGGCTTCTTCGAGCAGCTCCTTTCCGCGGAGTGTGATCAGTTTCGGGTCGCCCGGACCTGCTCCAACAAAATAGACCTTTTCTGGCATGATTTACTTCTCCTCCGCATCTCTTTTGCTTGCATACAGGATGCTGAAATAATCCCCCTCATCAGGAATCTCGGTGGTCACTCGTTCCTCATCAGAGAACAGCTTCTCAGCAAAGATAAAATCAGTGTATCCTTCTTCGATCAGGCTGTCCCTGATCTTTTTAGGGGTTCGCGTCTTCAGCACGATCTTTGTTGTGATTGGCGAGCCATCGCTCACCACGAACGAACGATCTACGTTGGCATCGGTTTTTGATGCAAATGCTGTGATCGAACTGATTCCAGGGACGGTTTCGATGATGATATCCGGATATTTTTCCCGTATCCGATTTTTCAGGCGGGTGAATGTTGAAAAGAAGTTTGGATCGCCGATCAGCCCAAATGCAACCAGTCTGTGCCGGGCTTCGGATGCAACGACGTCAGCGTTGTGGTCGATAGTACTGTCCAGTCTGGTTTTGTCGCGCGTCATCGGGAAATCAAGTATCTCCGCATCCGTGTACGGAGAAACCAGTTCCAGAGCGAGTTTTCCAGGAACAAAGACCTTGTCGCTCTCTTTAAGTATTTTTATCGCCTTCAGCGTCAGCAGTTCCGGGTCACCGGGTCCGAGTCCGAGTCCAATTAACATTGTTTTCCTCCTTGATTCCTTGTATCCCTAACCACGGTATACGCTGGACCCGTGGGATTAAACACGGTTTCTGCCACCGCGAAGCATGCTTTACCGGTAACTTTGCTGCGGTGGCTGATTCGTAAAACAAGTATGCCCTCCATGGTTCTGGTATATATGATGCGATAGTCGCCTACACGGTATTTGAACAGTCCTTTGAATTGCCCGGTAAGGGGTTGACCACCAGCCGGATTTTCAGACAGATTCGTTTCCAATTGCTTGAGTATTCGCCCAGCCACACTTTTATCCAATTTTCTTAGATCTCGAACGACCGATGATTTATATTCAATCTTACAAGGCAAGGCGATTCCTCATTTCGTCGCCTGAGATGATCTCGTCGTCTTTATCATTCAAACGTTCTATGGCGACCAGATAGTCCGCATACTCCCGAAGATATGATTCTATCGCCTTACGGATGATATACGTCTTGGAACGCTCTATAGTCCTGGCGAGACCTTCTAATTCACGTGCGATCTCATCAGACAGCCGAATCGAAACAGCAGTCGACATCTTAAGTCACCGGTGTAAACTGTGGTACCACTAGTATATCAGTGTATCTCCGACCCCGATATGATACCGGATGTGTCAACTAACTGTGATCTCTCCTGTGAGTTCAGCATTCGTGTTCCTAAAACAACTCGTGTTCAAGTCTCTTCTTGTCAGGATCGTAGATGCAGGTGGGATCTCCACCATAGAAGTTGCCCTCGTAGAAATACGCCTTCTGCCGGCAGCCACCACAGACATCCATATACTCGCATCTCCCGCAGGTGCCATCAAGGGTTTTTCGACGCGCCCGTATCTCGAGCAGTTGTTCACCTGGATTTCCATTCCATATCTCATCAAACGAACGCTCTTTGACGTTACCGACCGACATTTGCGGTGTAAAATGGCAGGGATTCACGTTCCCAAGATAATCCACGTTAGCAACCTTGTTTCCAATTGAGCAGCCACCCGAAATCTTTAGAAGCTCCCTGACCTGATCGAATCTCTCAGGATCCTCCCGCTTCAAGCGTTCAAGAATATATACGCCATCCATCGGGGAGTCCGTTGTTAAAATCTCGATCTCCTTGTCCCGAAGCTCAATTGCACTGTCGTAAAGATATTTGAGCACCTGTGTCCTCTCCTCTTTCGTGACATCCAGCTCCTCCATGATATGCTTGCCCCGCCCGGTCGGAACCAGATGGTACAGGCAGAACCTGGGTATCCCCTTCTCAACGCACAGATCAAGGAGCTTTGGAACCTCCTGCCAGTTTTCCTTCTGTATCGTGATCCGGAGTCCGGTCTTGAGCCCTGCATCCTGCGCATTTTGTATTCCCTCCATCGCACGGTCAAAAGCCCCGGTAACCCCTCGAAACGCATCATGCATCTCTGCGGTCGCCGCATCCACGCTCACACCAACATACCTGATATCCGCCTCAGCCAGCAGCACCGCCACCTCTGGCGTAATCAGGGTCCCGTTGGTGGATATCACCATACGAACACCCTTTTCTTTCGCATGAAACGCAAATGGGAATAAATTCTTGCTCATTAGCGGCTCCCCACCTGTTATAATCAGCATCGGCATCTCAAGACGTGCCATTTCGTCAATGAAACGTATTCCTTCCTCAAGAGTCCATTCATCCGGATGTGGCGATCGTGCATCCATGTAGCAGTGTTTGCACGAGAGATTACACTCGCGGGTGATGTTCCACATAACTACCGGCTTGACCTCGGATGAGAAGCGGATAAGGTCGTCGGGCGCCTCTGCACAAGCGACTTCTCTTGCCCGTATCGCATCCCATACCGTGCCGCGGTCTGCCAGTACCTTTGAAAATATGATCATATTACTTGGGTTCTGGATGCTGGTATGATAAAGATTGTGGACGCGGGAGATTCCAGGGCGGTTGGCTTACAACACGGCATCCGGAAACCATTCGTAACCACTGTCAGCCATTTCCCACAGTGTTGACTGCTGCATCAATACTTAGAATCCCCCTAATTACCGCAGACTACGTTTTTCCTGGTGCCACACTTATGTCCCAACCGTACCCATTGCCGATAAACTTCCGATAACTTGCCGATAAAACATAAGCCCGTGCCCGGCGGGATCTGGTCTGCCGCCTCAAGCCAGCCGCCCATCACCCAATCTCGCGATGAGCGGGGCTGGCAACCCCTCTTCAGCCACCCCATTAGCCCAGTCCACCATGGCAGCCATGAGCTGCGGCACGTCCTTTGCAACGGGTGGCATGTAAACGATTGCGCCGGAAGCGGAATCCCGGATCACGTTCTGACCGTCGCGATACGGGGTTGGTCTGGCACGCACACCGTGTTCCACCAGAGCATGCAGGCGTTGGATCAGTTTTTCAGTCATCGGTGTATTCTCTGCTGCCCACTCTTCCACGCGAAGAAGCGCATTCCAGTAGTTGCGAACCTCCGCGACATCCCGTTCCCGCCCGTGGAATATGGTGCGTCTTTCATCAATCACTTCTTGAGCTTCTTTTAGTGTTAGCCGGTTACCCTCAATCCGGGTGGGGTAATGCGTGGAACGCACGCGGGCACGGCGGCGAAGCTCCGCATGAACTGCCACGGGCAGAGGGACCTGCGCAACGACTGTCCGGGCTGCCTCGATCTCCATCAGCCCGCTTGCTGTGGCGGGGGTGATCGTGTAATTCGGCTGCCAGACGGGGGTGTTTTTCATGCGGGTTGGTTCGTGGGGTTGGGTGCGTCAGTTTTGTGTGAGGTCGGGTTTCGATGATGGTATAATGGGGGTAGTTCGACGAGGGCGTCTTCGAAGTGGTTGTTTATTGAAACCCATCAGTGAGACCAAGAATCTTTAAATATGATGAAGGTTTTTGCCGCAAAACATCCCCCCAGGGCATCACTTTAGTCTTCGGATATGATAAACACAGCAAGCGTTTGGAACGTGTGACTGCAACAAACATATTGCGCTTTTCTTCTTGCAGTGCAGCGCCCTTGGCTCGGTAATCGGGAAACGTTCCTTCTGCCATGCCCATTACTACGACCACGTCGAATTCCAAGCCTTTTGCTGAATGCACTGTGAGTAATGTCAGACCTTCTTGCCGTGGTTGTTGAGTTGTGCCTAATGCGACCTGACCTAAAAACGATGTAAGACTGTGCCGACCTCCGGGCTGCGAACGCGAAAAGGACTTCCAATGCTCACGCCATGTTTTAATATCCTCCAGAATCAACGCACGTTCTTTTTGGCTTTCTTTGATTTTCACGAAACTATCTAAGTAATCCATCGCCTTCCGAAACTTGAACTCCAGTCCGGTCCATTCCATCGCCTCTATGGCAAGTAGCACTGCCTCATGGTCTTTTCCGGATACTTTCTTCTTCAAGGCAGCTAATAGATCCAATCCATTATTACTTAAGAGTGGGATATCTTCTTTACGTATGTCCCATCGCTTGAGAAGCATCCCAAGATGTAAGCGGTCAAGAGGATTTGCCAGGAGACGTAGACAGAGTTCAAAATCCTGCAAGAGGTCAGATTCGCTTTCGTGCTGAGCCGAGAGCTGCTTGTAGTATGGCAACTGACGCGTTTTCAATTCTTGCTCGATAGCGGATAACACATACCTGGTTCGACCAAGCAAAGCACAACGATCCCATGTTAGATCTCCCTCTATGTCCTGATGCCCGCTGTCGATGAGATCTTGGATATAGTTCAGAACACAAACCGCCTCACGCGGTTCATCCTCGCCTACGATCAATTTGATCGATCCGGGGATTGGTAGTTGCCCCTCGACCTCATACTCGGGATCCAACGCCTTTGCTGCTTTAACAACAGCTTGAGAAGATCGGAAATTTTCATTCATGAAGATTTTCTCTGCATCAAAATCCTGCTTGAATAGATCGAGGTATTTTGGATCGGCACCGTTCCAACCAAAGATGGCTTGCTTCGGCTCACCTACCAGCATTACATTGCGATATTCTGGCCCACAAAGAGCACG
This sequence comes from uncultured Methanosarcinales archaeon, assembly GCA_965369365.1. Taxonomy (GTDB): domain Archaea; phylum Halobacteriota; class Methanosarcinia; order Methanosarcinales; family Methanogasteraceae; genus Methanogaster_D. The sequence goes on along the minus strand of CBDUQO010000026.1, from coordinate 9,135 downwards.
GATAACCTGATACTGCGCCTCATTTAAGTCCTGTGCCTCGTCGATACAGATATATCGATATTGTCGGCGATAGAAGTCTGCAATTCTGGGACGTTCTTGAAATAAGCGGTATGTGAGTAGCAAGAGATCGCCAAAGTCCATAGCATTGGACGCACGAAGACCATCATTATAAGCTGTATAGACTTTCCTCTCAATTTCGTTATCCAGCATCTCCGGAAACAACAAATCGTTTTTGGCCCTTCCAATCATCTCAAACCAGCGACTGAGGAGTTTTTCTTGTTCTTTTGCACCTCCAACACTCTTTAACTCGCGTCTAAGTTCAGGATATTCGGGATCGTGTAGCACTGCTTGTAAGAGGACCTGCTTACAGTCTTGATACGATTCGAAGATGTTGGGAGGCTTGTTGACTCCTACGGACTTTCCTCTGTTGGCAAGTGCTTCCGTGCAAAAGCTGTGCAGCGTGCCGATGAAGGCGCGTTGATTTATATCAGGAAATTCAGCCAATCGCTCTTTCATCTCGTTTGCGGCTTTGTTTGTGAAGGTTAAAGCCAGTATGCGAAAATGCCCCTTACTTTCGTTCAATAGGCGTCGAATGCGCTCTGTTAAAACACGAGTCTTCCCGGAACCCGGTCCGGCAACGACGAGCAGCGAACCATCGTCATGTTGAACAATCTTCTGTTGAGTTGGAGAAAGACGGGCAATCATATGATAATTACACCCCCCGTCCCATACCCAAGTCCGTGGATATCATCTCGAATAATTCTCGTAATTTATCAGGGAACCTACGTGTTTCGTCATTCAAAGAGGTGATTGATGATGCAATCGGCACAGCGTACCGGGTCTTATTGTCTGTTAAAACGTCAACTATTGCTCTCTGACGACCCCCCGATGATTTGTAGTCCCTGTTCGTAGTCTTAGTTTTATTCTGCCCATGCCTTTTTGGGATGTATTCAGTATCAAGATAGTTTTCTACATTGTGATATGAATCCAGCATGGTTAAGATTGCATCTTCATATTTTTCGGAGACGAGATATGACTCAAAGTTATTGCCGTTTGGAAGCACGAACACCTTCAAATGTTTAGTAGGGTCTGTGTCCCTAACTCCGATCTGTTTTAGTGCGTTTTCAACATGTTTAAGCGCACCAGTCTCACCATCAGAAAAAATGTACCACGGTATTCCGAAACTGGAAGCCAATCTTAAGAAGGGTAAGTAGTTTCCAGAGCCGCCAACTCCTGCCAATGTGACCCCCAAAGCATCCGGTTGTCGCCCCCAATACTGTTTAGCGAAAATTGGCAGTGCTTGTTCTTCAGTTTCCCCCTCGAAGAGTACCAATGCACGGGCATATAAAATCTCGCCTCTATTATTCAGTACCATACGGTTGATCTTGCGAATATCCTCATCATCAAGCGAGGTTGTATCCATTTGTGTTACCGTTGTATCGGCGCCGTCCTTATGGAAATGGCGGAATTGGACTATCTTTGCTTGACCTGCAATATATGGGGAATGAGTACTGATAATTCGCTGTCCAGACATTTCTTCGATCTGCTTAAAAAGAGCCCTGTGAGCTTGTGGGTGCAGGTGTGCTTCGGGCTCCTCCAGCGCCAACATCGGATGCACTTCACCCTTTGCGTTTTCCTGTCGCCATGTTGAATATGCACGAAACAACAGCACCGCTGCAAGGCTCCGCGTACCCATGCCATGTCGAGCAAGTGGAAAGGTTTGAGCACCTTTCGTTGCAAAGTTCACATCCATGCCCTTACTCAAATCCCGTATGTGGCGTGGAATTGGTGTAATAGAGACACTACCCTTGTCGCCCCCTATGATTTTATATAAATCATCCAGGTTATCCTGAACATGAACAAGGACACCACTACCAGAAATAATCTTTTCGTTGATCCCATTGAGGGTTTTCTCTATTTGCTCGATCTGTGCGTCTGCAAGACCAAGATCGGAAACCAGTTTATGCCAGAAGAACCCCCGATTCCGTAGTTCGTCACTTATATCGCGCTTTGCATCCATGAGATATAAAGCCAAAGGCTCGATTTTAGCAGACGAAACAGAGCCGGCAATTTCGTTGATTCTTGCAAGATCCCACTTCTTAGAGTCTTCTTGCCAATCTACGAGGAAGTTTCTCTCTGTAATATATTCACCTCGTGTCGAATCCCACTTCATCTGGGTGCGGATCCCAACGTAGTCATTATCGTTGTTATCCTGTGAAACTCCATTTCCCCAAAGTTCAACCCAATATTCGGAAAAACTATTGATGATATCTCCTTTATTATCAGTTGGACGGATAAGCAAGTCAATAATGATCTCTCGGTCATTGGGAGCTATTTTTTCAGAAGGTGCCAGAAAAACATCCCTCTCCGAAATGACGCGTTGTCCCGCTCCGATCGCTGCAGAAAGTGCATCGAGAAAGCTCGTCTTTCCTGAGTTGTTCTCGCCGATAAGAACGGTCAGCCAGTCCAGTGAAACGTTAACTTCTTTGAGAGAACGAAAGTTTCGGATGCGAACCTCTGTAATATTGATGCCACTATCTTGAGACTCAATGCTCATGCCTCCGAAACCTCCACGATACGGCTGAGTGTTGTAACATCCACTTCACCCGAAATTAGCTTTGGTGGTATCATGCCGCGGGTGCGTCGGAGGTCGATGTTTCGGAGCGTTAAGTTTCTGAGTTCTGTGGAGACTGATACAATGATGCGTTTTTTTTCTTTGTATCCATCCAGATTTACGTTTAGAACCAATTCGTAATCCACATCTGCCATTTCATCACCATATTAATCATGCGCGAGCAATACTTAAAATCAACCCCCACCATTGTAGACTATTTTCTCACCGAGGTCATACCCGCCGACGCCCTTCACAGCATCCGCAGATACCGGTCCAGTTCCCACTGATGCACCTGAACCCGGTACGCGTCCCATTCCGCAGAGGCGATCCGCATAAACGCGTTATACGCATGTTCACCGAGCGCCTGCCTCACGACATCGTCGGATTTCAGATAATCGAGCGCGAGGCTGAGGCTTGTCGGGAGCGTCTCGATGCCAGCATCCGTTATCTCCTGGAAGTCCATCTCATAGATGTTTTCCTCGATTGGTTTGCCCGGATCGATTTTGTTCTTGATTCCATCCAGTCCAGCCATCAAAATGACCGCAAATGCAAGATACGGGTTGCATGATGGATCTGGCGACCTGAGTTCGATTCTTGTGCCGGTACCGCGGGCTGCAGGCACCCTGATGAGCGAACTCCGGTTTGCCCCGGACCACGTGATGTAAACGGGAGCTTCGTATCCTGATACGAGACGTTTGTATGAGTTAACGAGTGGATTTGTGATCGCGGTCACGGCTTTGATGTGGGCGAGCAGTCCGCCGATGAAGTACCGTGCTTCATCGCTGATCTTGTGATCATCATCCGGATCAAAGAACATGTTCTTGCCATCATCGTTTTTGTCGAACAGCGAGATATTTATGTGCATGCCAGACCCGCTTGCCCCGAAGATTGGCTTTGGCATGAACGTGGCATGGAGGTTCTTGTTTGTCGCAGCCGTCTTGGTCACATACCGGAAGATAAGGACCTTGTCAGCGGTGGAGAGTGCATCGCCGTACTTGAAATCGATCTCGTGCTGCCCGCTTGCAACCTCGTGGTGCGACGCCTCGATCTCAAAGTCCATCTCCTCAAGAGCGATCACGATGTCCCTGCGAATGTCCTCTGCAAGATCAACCGGCGGAAAGTCAAAGTATCCTCCAAAGTCGTGCGGAGTGGTCGTTGGCACCCCATCCACCATCTTAAATAGGAAGAACTCAAGTTCAGGTCCGGTATTCATGACGTACCCCATCTTCTCTGCTTCCCCTATAGCTTTTTTGAGAACGTTTCTCGGGCACCCTTCAAACGGCATGCCATCATGCAGATGTACGTCGCATACGATCCCGGCGACTGCCCCATTGCTATCGCCTGCCTTCCACGGCAGAATCCGGAACGTCGCGGGATCCGGCTTCAAAAGCATGTCGGATTCATGAATCCGCACAAAACCCTCTATAGACGATCCGTCAAAGGATATTCCGGCGGTAAGCGCTTTCTCCATCTGCGCAGCCGGTATCGCGACGTTTTTCACAGTCCCCAGGATGTCCACAAACTGAAGCCTGATGAACTTTATGTTGTTCGCAGAAATCGTGTCCAGTACCTCTTCGTTGGTGTTCATGGTATCGTCGATTGGAATATGCACCGCAATATTCATAAACTCATTCATTATAAATGGGATGAATGGCAGTCCATCCAATCGAATACAGGTACGGGACCGCGGAGATGAAGCAGGTCTGGAGCGAGGAGACGCGCCTCGAGAAGCTGCTTTCCGTGGAAAGCGCGCTCGCACGGGCAGAAGCAGACGTGGGACTGATCCCCGCTGATGCTGCAGGCGTTATCGCAGAAAAGGTCCATGCAGTCTCGCTTGACCGGGTAAATGAGATCGAAGACGAGATACAGCACGATATGATGGCGCTCGTGCTCGCAATTTCGGAGCAGTGCGGCGACGCGGGGAAATGGGTGCATTTCGGTGCGACATCAAGCGACATCCTTGATACTGCGACCGCTCTTCAGATGCGTGATGCAGTCAGCATCTTCCGGGAAAAGTTATGCGGTTTACTTGGCACCCTTGTCGGGCAGGCTGATGCGCACAAAGAGACGGTCTCTGCCGGGCGCACGCACGGGCAGATCGGGGTTCCGACGACGTATGGGCTGCGGTTTGCGATATGGGCGTGCGAAATCGATCGACACATAACACGGCTTGACGAGCTGACTCCAAGGCTCATTGTGGGTAAGATCGGTGGCGCAGTCGGGACGCAGGCTTCATTTGGCAAGAATGGGACCATGATTCAGAAGAAGACGATGGAATACCTTAGCATCGGAGCAGTCGAGGTCGCAAACCAGATCGTTCAGCGTGACCGGTACGCAGAGTTCGTGATGTGGATGGCAAACACCGTAACGACGCTTGACAAGATCTGCACAGCCGTGCGAAACCTGCAGCGAAGCGAGATCGCGGAGATCGCGGAAGGATTTGGGAAGAAACAGGTTGGATCCTCAACGATGCCGCACAAACGCAACCCGATCAAGTCGGAGCAGGTATGCGGGCTTGCACGGATTGTGAGGGCGATGGTTGAGCCTGAACTTCTGAATAACACGCTCTGGGATGAGCGTGACCTCACAAACTCATCCTGTGAGAGAATCGTCTTTCCGGAGTCGTGTGTACTCACAGATCACCTGATCAACCTGACAACAAAGATTATCAGCGGTTTACAATTCTATCCGGAGAATATCCGGCGGAATCTGGATCTGCTTGGTGGGCTTAATATGGCAGAATCTGTGATGATTGTGCTTGCAGCGCACGTTGGCAGGCAGGACGCGCACAGCATCATCCGGGAGTGCTCGATTGCGGCGCATGAGGGTGGTATGGGTCTAAAGGACGCGCTGCTTAAGCGAGAGGAGGTTACTGCGCATCTCGGCGCGGATGAAATCGAGGCTGCGCTTGATCCGTATAGCTATATCGGAACGGCTGTGGAGCAGGTGGACGCGGTTGTGGCAAGGCTGCGGACGCGGGTGTGAGGTGCGGAATTTTTATACCGTGATAGTCCATTCGCTTCCCGGTTGTGTCACCTACGGGGACACTATAGGTGAGTCTATAGAAATGGCGCGGGAGGCGATCGAGCTATATAGAGAGAGCCTTGTCGAACATGATGAGGAGATGCCCACATCAGAAGGGATGCTGGAGTACATCCTGAACATAGAAGCTCAGGCTCAACATACCTAAACTCCCCTCCCTCGCCCCAAAAAGATCATTAAGATTCCGGAGAGTCGGGGGGTTGTGCTGGACCGGGTCAAAGGGAGCCCGCACATATATTACCACCATATAACGAAAATGCGGGTAATAGTACCCCTTCATAAGAGAGATTTGCCGAAAGGGACGCTATTTGCGATTTTGAAGCAAGCGGGGATTGGCAAAGATGAATTGATCGATTTTACCTGCATATAATTTTGGTTTCACGAAACGGAAGATTGAAATCGTATATACTTCACACCGCCACAAAATGAGCTTTTTAAAGCCCTGAAACCGCCGTGCTGGTACATACTTGCGTTTTGCCCGCGCACCATGGTGCTGCGTAAGTAGCTGCAAACCTTTATATCAAGGTGCGGTATACGAAATCTTGATGAACAAAGAGTTGTTAACGCTCCGAGTTATCGAAATCTTAACCAGAGCCGGATTCATGCTCTCGGATCGGTGCAATACCCGCCCGAGGAGCTTTGATCTGGCTGCGCGGAACAATCGTATCCTGCTGTTGCTTCGCACGCTCTCAAACATCGACAGCCTGAATGCTGCAGCAGCGCACGAGATGCAATCGCTGTCCAATCATTTGAACGGAACGCCGCTTATCATCGGAAGCAAGTCACGCAGCCGGATGCTCGAGGACGGCGTGACCTACTTTAGACACGGCATTCCTTCGATTAATTCTGCTACACTGCATGATTGCCTGATAGAAGGTGTCCCGCCGCTGGTTCATGCGGCACCGGGCGGGCTGTGCATCAGCATCGATGGCGAACGGCTGCGCAACATCCGCACCGAAAGAAAGATTTCGCTCGGGGAACTCGCAACCAAACTCGGGATATCCCGGAGAACGATCAGCAGATACGAGAGCGGGATGATGGCTGCATCGATTGATGTGGCGCTCCGTCTCGAAGAGGTCCTTGATGTCGAGTTAATCTGTCCGGTCAAGCTATTTTCGTCAACCATGGAGGATCAGATCCGGAGAGATGATCAAAAAGGTGATCCGGGGGATGATCGAAGGGATGCTCAGAAAGATCACCGGATGGATGATCGAATGGGCGATAAGGACGAGGTTTCAATGCTGCTTGCGCCACTCGGATTCATCGTGTTTCCTGCAAAACAGGCGCCGTTTAACGCCATATCGGATGATGACAAGCATAACACTATGCTAACCGGGATTAACACGTACAACCGGACGATGGTGCGAAATGCCCATCTGATGAGCAGTATCTCTTGCGTTGTAGGCACAAAGTCGCTGTACATCGTGAAAGGGAACTGTCGGCACACGCATATCGACGGTACCGTGCTGATCAAAGAGAGTGAACTCGAGAAGATTAGCGATCACGATGACGTTATTCAACTCATTCAAGAGAGAAGTACTGACAAAGGAAGCTGAATTATGAAACGTATATTATTGATATTGGGATTGGTTGCGGTGATTGCCGCATCCGCATGTATCGTGCCGGATGGTCCGGTTACAGAAACGCCGACACAGGCAACACCGGCACCGACAACGCCGACTGCCACAACGACACCTGAAACGCCGCCAGCAATGGCAGATGCAATTCCAAGGGGCGAGCTTCCGGAATCGTTCACTTTGAGAGCTGTACTTGATAAGAACACGGAAACAGTGGACACGATAGAAGAAGCTGCGTCGATGGTCTCAGGGAGTCTGGATGTTGGTGAGATCGTGGATGCAGTCCGGGGAATCTATGCGGCTGAAGGCGAGCATACCGACACGGATGTAACCATCATCGAGTGCACCGATTCGGTGAATGCGGCAAACGCCGTTGAGAACTACAAGAACCAGTCAAAGTTTGAAAACCCACCCGCACGGACGGTTTCCAGATTTGCGACGGCGAATTTCAACGGACACGAGGCAAACGAGGTCAGGACTGCACCGCCAACAGCGGACGGCGACATCAGGTACGGGTATTTCTGGTCAAATGGCAACTTCGTAGTCATCGTTGAGCCAGGTACCTCCGATAAATCGGCAAGCATGGAACTGGCTCGGATGACCGGATATTGACAGAACAAACATCGAGATTCAGGATATTAAGATATTAAGGAATAGGAGGCTACAATGAAGAAAATACTGACAATACTGCTGGTGGTGCTGACGCTCGCCGCTTTTTCAGGGTGTGTTGTTGACACGCCGGATGATGATGGCGCTGCACTGGAAGCAGAGAATGGAATTGATCCGATAACGCATCTTCGCATCGGATACCAGCCAAGCACGCATCAGATCGCAGAGATGGTCGCGATGGATAAGGGATGGTGGAAAGACGACCTTGCCAAGTTTGGGGTCACAGATGTCACTGAGTATCCGTTCCCATCAGGTCCACCTGAGATGCAGTCCATGATGGCAGGTCACCTTGACATCGCTTATGTTGGTGTCGCACCACCGATCACGGCGATCGCGCAAGGGCTTGAGGCAAAGATCGTGGCAGGGGTGCAGGTACAGGGCTCTGACCTTGTGCTCAGACCTGAGCTTGCAGACAATTACACATCTCCCGCTGATCTACGCGGGCTTAAGATCGCAACGTTTCCGCCGGGATCAATCCAGGATGGCGTACTCAAAAAATTCCTGATGGATAACAACGTCAGCATCGATGATGTTGAGATCGTGCCGATGGGACCCGGGGACGCAATGACCGCAATTTCAGCAAAAGCAGTGGACGGCGTATTTCTACCACATCCCGGACCTGCGATCATTGAACTCGATGGCACTGGCATGACCGTTGCAAGTTCGGGCGAGATGTGGCCTGATCATGCATGTTGTTGCCTGCTCGTCAGCGACGAATTGATCGAGAATCACCCGGATATGGTCAAGGAGATCGTACGTATCCATATCAAGGCGACTGAGTATCTGATTGAGAACCCAAACGAATCTGCCGAGATATTTGCAGAAAAAACCGGATTTGAAGCCGATAAAGTTCTGTATTCCTTCGAACGGTGGGATGGTAGATGGATCAGCGATCCGCACATCGAGCTTAACTGCACCATCGAATTTGCGGAGGTCGATTATGAGCTTGGGTACATCGATAGGCTGCTTACCGCAGAGGATATCTTTGATATGCGTTTCTACGATGCAGTGAAAGGGGAGTAAAGACTCCCTTTATTTTTCTTTTTTTGTATGTTGGTTTTTTCGCATCAACTATTGCACATGCGAAAGATGTAGACGATGTGTCGACCCTTACCGCTTATCCTTATTGCCGTGCCTATATCTAATAACTCGCACCTTTTCCAGTGTAATCAAACCACCGCTTACGACTTCATCGAGAAACGGCAGCAGTTTGTTGAGATTTTCTTCCGTATC
>CBDUQO010000025.1:0-16301 GCA_965369365.1 uncultured Methanosarcinales archaeon | reverse complement strand
CACAGGCACAATTCATCTTGCGAGCTGCTTGTAACTCGAATTACCATAGAGCCACGATTTTTTCACAAAAAATCGAGTAAAAACTGCCCTCCGGGCGGGGTAGACGACGTACTTCTTCGTAAATAAAAAAATGGTGTGTGGTGTGGTTGGGGGATATAGTTCAGAGCAACGAACTCCAAATATTGGCTATATGCAGGTAGCAATGGATATAAATGATGCTCACATAAGAACACCTGCAACAAAATAACCGATCATATTGGCAAGTAGGGAACTATAACCATGTATCAATCATTTGAAGTAACCAACTTTCGATGCTTCCATGAGTTGAATGTTACCAATCTGGAACGAGTCAATTTGATTGCAGGGGTAAATAACGTAGGAAAAACAACTCTATTAGAGGCGTTGTTCATCCACTGCGGTGCATACAACCCCCAACTAACCTTGAGACTTAACACTTTTCGAGGTATCGAGTCGATGACGATCGAAATCGGGCGAATAACTGAAACACCATGGGATTCGCTCTTCAGCGAATTCGATACCTCAAAGGAGATAAAGCTGGAAGGGGGTGACATAGAAACTGGTATTCGGGTACTTCGATTGAATATGGTCAGTCAAACAGAGGAAATTGCGGAGATCAGCTCACTTAGCCATAGTAGTTCGGATAGGGCTGGAGAGATCTCCTCATCACTGGAATTTCCTCGGGTGCTCAAATTAAAAAATGAAGAAAATGGGCAGAACAGCTATTACATGATATTGGATCAGAGGGGTATCCGTGTTCACCCAATTCCCCCGCCGCCGCCATTTCAGACAATCTTGATAGGTTCCTGGAATCGTACACCTATGAAAGAAGACGCCGAACGTTTTGGGAAATTGGAGATCGAAGGGCAACTGGACACACTCACAGACGCGCTGAAGATCATTGAGCCACGTCTTCGCCGCCTTTCAGTAATAGTCGTTGGCGATACTCCCATGATACATGGTACCATTGATGGACTTAAGCGACCTGTGCCATTGCCTTTCATGGGTGAAGGTATCGCCCGCCTTACTAGCATAGTACTGGCTATTGGTAACTCGTCAAATGGTGTTGTGCTCGTGGATGAGATCGAGAATGGGTTCCATCATTCCGTCCTGCACAATGTATGGCAGGTCATCGGAGAAGCGGCGCGACGGTTCAATACCCAGGTGTTCGCTACAACCCACAGCATAGAGTGTATCGTGGCAGCTCACCGGGCGTTTGTAGATGGCGGTATTTACGACTTTAGATTGCATCGGTTGGAACGCATAGATGAAACCATTCAGGATGTAACATATCCTCAAGAAGTTCTGGAGGCGGCTATTGAGATGGGTCTTGAGGTTCGATGATGATCGAGATTACGGAGCCAAACTTGCTCTTGGTGGAGGGAAATGACGACGAGCGTTTCTTTAAAGCGCTTATGAAATACCACGGGTTGCAGAACGTTCAAATCATAAACGTAAAAGGCACATCTAACTTCGAACATATATTGAAGGCGATTTCAAGTTCTCCTCAATTCAGAACTACAGTTATTTCGTTAGGTGTGGTCAGAGATGCTGACACAGACATAGATATCGCTTTTAAGTGTGTTACTGATGCATTGGAATCTGCAAATTTACCGGTTCCCAAATCTGCTTTAGTACCCAAAGGAGAGAATCCTCAGGTTACGGTCATGATTTTGCCAGAAGAGGGAGAACCGGGTATGTTGGAAGACCTTTGCCTCAAATCTGTTGAGGCAGATCCCGCCATGTTTTGCGTGAAACAATATTGCCGATGTCTACAACAGAAATGTTCATCTTTACCCAAAAACACATCCAAGGCGAAAGTCCAGGTCTTTTTGGCTTCGAGGAAAGAGGTGGGAAAAGGGTTAGGCGTTGCATCTCGGGATGGATGTTGGCCATTTCACGATGCAGCTTTTGATGAGGTGAAGCGTTTTCTTGAAATAGTCTCAAACTGCTGATGTCTGCGGATTTCCTCCGATGTGAGGTGACTTTCACCCCATCCCGCGTCTTATCATAAACTCCTTGATCCCACTCACGGTGTACGTCTTGGAGGGGGATGTGCTCGTTCGCAAGACCCCCTCACAAACGCCCCATAGACGGGTTCCATCATCCCAACGCCACCTGATGCGATCACATGGATATCCGCGACTTCCAGCGATTGTTTTTGTCACATGAATGTAATAGCTTGTCCTTTTCCCAGCCCACGTAGCCTCCACTCAATTGTCAATCTCCACCTGTTTCGTATGCAGAACCTCTCCATCACCCTCAACCAGTTCCTCGATCCGCATCTCGGCATCATCAAGCCGCCTGTGACAGAGTCTTGAGAGCTTAACCCCTGCCTCAAACTTCCTTAGCGCTTCATCAAGCGTAAGTCCGGATCCTTCCAGTTCGTGCACGATATCTTCCAGGTGTTTGAGTTTATCCTCAAATGAGGTCTCGACATCTGTTTCGTCGCCCGTTTCCACATTTATTCCCGTATTCATCGTATTATCAGTCATGTTCCCCTATCTCCTTTATTTCATGTACCCTGCACCCGATCTCGCCATCAGTGACTCGTATCTGTAGATCGCTTCCGGTAGATACGGTTTTGACCGTGTTTACGATCGACAGATCCGGCATCCTGAGAACGATGCTGTATCCGCGTTGCAGATGGTTGAGCGGACTCAGCGCATGGAGCGTCGCCCCAAGCATCGACAGATCCTTTCTTCGCAGTTCCAGTCGGTGCAGAACCGATATATGCAGCTGCCGGAACAGTTCATCGATGTACTGCCGGTGCTGGTTGATCCGGTCTCTCGGATGCACCACGCCGTGCTCAAGGTACGCCAACCGATCCCGCTCTGTATCAACCGCCCTTCGAATCGCGTGAACGAGCCTTAGATGCAGTCCTGCAACCTGTTGTGCAAGCTGCCCTTTATCAGGCACCACGAGCTCAGCTGCCGCGGATGGTGTTGGCGCACGCAGGTCAGCAACAAAATCGCAGATTGTGACATCAGTCTCATGCCCGACCGCCGATACGATTGGGATATCCGATTCAAAGACCGCTTCCGCAACCGCAAGTTCGTTGAATGCCCAGAGTTCCTCGATTGAGCCGCCGCCTCTGGCAACAATCATCACATCAATCCCGTATGCGGCTGACCCGGATCGGGACCTGGACAGCCGATTCATCTGCCTAATCGCGTGAGCAATCTCTGCTGCCGCACCGACACCCTGCACCCGCGTCGGCGCAAGGATGATGCGCACATCAGGAAACCGCCGCCCAATGACGTTTATCATGTCGTGCAGCACAGCACCTGTGCGGGACGTAACGATCCCAATGGTCTCTGGAAATGCCGGCAGCGGCTTTTTATGTGCATCATCAAAGAATCCCTTCTTGGATAGCTGCTCTTTTAGCTGCTCGAACGCCAGGTATAGCGCACCGATGCCATCCGGCTGGATATCCCAGACCAGCAGTTGATACACACCTCTGGCTTCGTATACTGTGATATTACCACCGCACACCACCTTCATCCCACTTCCGGGCTTGAATCTTAGTTTCTGATTCGCACCACGGAACATCACGCAATTTAACTGGCTATATGCATCTTTCATCGTGAAATACATGTGTCCTGACGTATGATGCACGAAATTGGAAATTTCGCCGCGAACAGAGATGTTGTTTAATGAGGGATCATCCTGAAGCCTCTCTTTGACATACTGCGTCAGTTCACGCACGGTGTAGAGCATGAACAAATGTCATCGCAGAGAGACATAAAACTGTGCCGGAAGAGCAGAGTGAAAGTGAGTGGGTGGGGTGTGCGTACTTGGCGGGGCGCGTGATTGGGTGGGGTGACATGTTTATTAGCATCCGCACCGATCACATACATACCAAGGGCTCGTGGCTTAGCCAGGATATAGCGCCGGACTTCTAATCCGGACGCCCCGGGTTCGAATCCCGGCGAGTCCGTTCGGATACCTGCGAGGGAGATGTAATCGTGGTCAAACAGATCAAGGGAATCGCACGTGACACACTTACATTCATACTTGAAGTGAGTAAATCCACCGCGCCCAATGAATTTGCAGGGCTTTTGCGCGCCGATGACGGGGTTATCACTGAGGTCATCGTGCTTCCGGGCACTGAGTCCTCCGAGGTGAGTGCAGTCATGCGCCTGTACATGCTGCCAACGTTCTCAATTGCAGGTTCGGTGCACAGCCACCCAACACCAAACGTAACCCCATCCGGGGCAGACCTCTCGCTCTTTCTGCGGACCGGAAGCTGCCATATCATCGCTGGTTTCCCGTACAACGAGAAAAGCTGGCGATGCTACGATGCAAGCGGGCAAAAAAGAGTGCTTCCGGTCATTGATATTGATTTTGGGGATGAGGTTGTGCTCTGATACGGCACTATCTGAAAATCCGTGTTTTACGCCGATTGCATGGACGTCGAGTAGCGCTTATGGCGTGCCCCGTCTATGAACCCCTCACAGAAACTCATGAGCTCATGAAGATTTGGCAGTTTTTCCGGATGTGTGGGTTATACGGACGTTTCATATACTTTTCACATGAGATATGTCTTTATTCACATCGCAGGCAACTTTAAATATCCACATAACTGTTATAGTCTTATGGAAGTCTCTTACGAACTTCTTGGCAGGTTCTCCGTCTTTTTAGCAGCTGCTATCCTTTTAATGACGGTGCTGGCACTGTTGCTCGGTGTTTACAGTTTTAAGATGCATAAGATCATATTTCCGAATTTCATCCTGTTCATGCTGTATCTATTCTACTCGCCTGCAAAGTGGATTTGCCGGGTGTTTTACATCAAAGAAGAACTTGTTGACGAGATTCTCATTGAACTTCGGAATGCGATGATGCTTGAGAAGTTTAAGCGTATGCAAGATGGGCGTATAATCCTCCTTCCGCAGTGCATGAGAGGTCCTGAGTGTGCGACACGGTGCGATCCGATAATTGGTTATGAGTGCAAAATGTGCGGTAGGTGCGATATCGGTCGCATAGCAAAAGCTGCGGAAAAATACAATTTCAAGGTATTTGTCGTACCTGGCGGCAGTTTTGTCAGAAAGATCCTCAAATCCTGCAGTCCGGATGCATGTATTGCCGTGGCGTGTTATAGTGAGTTGACAGAGGCTATGCAGGATATCGCGAAGACCGCACCGGTCCAAGGCGTCCCGCTGTTGCGTGACGGCTGCTACGACACAAAGGTGGATGTAGATGAGGTGATCAAGAAGATGGAGCTGTGTTGTGATGTATGAACTGATCGGGATTGCGATATCGGTGATCCTCGTCGTATCTGTCGTTCTTGCGCTGTTGGCTCTAATCATCAGCCGGATCAGCCTTAACAGGAATGTCTGGCTTGCCGGGGTCTTTGCAGACATCCTTGATTTCTTCTATCTACCGATCAAAGCCGTGTTTCAGAGGTGCGCAGATACAAGAACACTCGATACATGGATGGTTTCGCTCAAGAACATGGCGCACAGGTCTGATTTTGCAAAGACGAAACACCGCCTGCTGCTCACCCCGCACTGTATGAGGTCGCTTGACTGCCCTGCGCCATCGACACGCTTTGGGATCCAGTGTAAGGGGTGTGGTAAGTGCGTCTTTTCAAAGATGCGGGATGATGCGGATCGATTTGGCTATACATTATACATCATTGCAGGATCGTCGTACGTCCGCCATGTCATAAAGAAAGAGTCGGCAGACGGCGCGCTCCTTGTTGCATGCAACTACGAGTTAAACAAGGTCATGCGGGCGCTCAAACGCAAGAAAATTGTGACTTATGGCGTTCCGCTTCTGACAGACGGTTGCTATAATACCGAGGTGGATTATGCAAACCTGGTGGCGGTGCTGGAGAGTTTTGACGCGTCCCCTCCCGGATAGCCGCCGCAGCCAATCCGAAAAATCCTGAAGCAATTTTGGGTAAACGCAAGCATTCGTGATTTTATTACGGATTTGGGTATTACCGCGCCCTACCCGCCTCTGTGAGCCTCTTTAACAAAAAGGTCCGGTCCAGCGATGCCATGAAATATCCCGCTCGCGGACCTGATTTCTTCCCGAGAATAGCTATGTAGATTGCCTGAAACATCTTGCTTCCGCTGATCCCTGCAGCTTCGGACGCCCCATACGCCAGATCGTGCAGATCACTGGCGGTTGTATCATCGCTGATGCCTGATGCGATCCGCAAAAGCCCTGCTCTTTGTCCCGGAGTAAGGTTTTCTACATCCGGGGGCATGGTTTCCTGCACCTCAAACTTGACCGACTCAGGCGCATACAAAGCAAGCCAGTTCGATGCATTCTCCATGCGCATCTTCACAGACTCCATATCACGCGCGCCATAACCGCTGCGCCTGAGAACCTCCCGGAAGCTATCAGAGTCCGATGCAATCTGTAACGCGGTCACAATGTGCGTAAACGGAATATCCGACCGAAGAGATGTCTCTGTCTGGGATAATTCACGTGCCCTACCCGTTGAACGGTCGTATTCATCGATCAACTCGACGATGCGTGATGGATCAAAATCGATGTGTTTTTCAGGCTTTGTTTTGAGAATCAGGTACCTGAGTACCTCCGGCGGCATGACCTGCAGCATATCCGTGATCGTGACGGTCACGCCGGTCGATGAGGACATCGCGCCCTTTCCCTTCAGGTGAATCCATTCGTAGATGATCGGATACGGTGGCTCGTGTCCATATATCTCTCTTGAGATTCTTGTTCCCGTATCATACGATCCGCCCTTTGTCGCATGGTCCTTGCCAAACGGCTCGATTGTGACACCGAGAATGCCCCACCGTGAAGCCCAGTCAACCCGCCATGTCAGCTTCCCGTTCCCTTTCACAGGCACCGTGCCAGCATAACCGCAGCCACAAGTGTAATCAACCGTCTCACGGCGATCGTCAAATCCTGTGACCTCTGTTGTAGTAATCCGTCCACAGGATTCACACAAAACATTGAAAGGACTCCAGTTAGCCGGAATCGACCGTTTTGATACTGTTTCAAGGATTGCCGCGATCTTATCCCGATTTTGTAGTGCTTTTATGATTGCTGGTACGAAATCCCCGTTTCCGTAGAGTTCGTGCGCACGGTAGACTGTGGGTTTGATGTCAAGTTCCTCAAGGGACTCAAGGAACGGCATCAAGTAATGTTCGGCATAGTTTGCGCAATTGCCGCACGGGCAGGGTATGGCATAGAGTGGTTTACCAACATGTTTGGCGTAATCATTAGACAGGAACGGATAGACCTTACGGAGCGGATCAAAGGTATCTCCTATGTAGATCAGTTCTACATCTACTCCGGCGTCGCCGAGTGCCCGGTATGCCCCGTCCGCAGTCAGTACCTCACGAAGATTCCCGATATGAATGCTTCCTGACGGCGTGATCCCTGTCGCGATGATGTGCTTCTCTCCGGTCGCAGCCACTTTATCTGCGATGACGTCTGCCCAGTGCCTTGTCTCGTCCATCTTGCGCCGTCACACTTCCGGTTTCCGGTTACTCAACTGTGATCGTGGTCAGTTTCAGGTGCTGCACCCCTTTGAGCGCCATAAGCCCCTCTGCCACCGCCTTGACCTCACCCACATCACCCTGCAGCACGATTACCTCCATGCATAGCTCCACATCAACATGCATGTGGAGGGATGATCTGATTACGTCCAGGTGTTTATGCTGGATATTGGCAAGCTCCTCAACAAGCCCGCGCTGGTGGTGGTTGTATGTAAGCGATATGACCCCAACCCTACCGCCCTTGACCTCACTTGTCCATTCGTAGTACCTGATATAACTTCGGATCGCATCCCTGATGCCCTCTGATCGCGAGGAGTATCCTCGTTTCGCGAGAATATCATCGAACCTTGTTAGCAGATTATCCGGGAGCGATACCCCGATTCTCATCAATTCTTGTTCGTTTTCCATTTAATCAACCCACATCGTGTGACGCTGTGTTAACCAACCTGTTGTATGTTATTCATTAATAATATTACCGCTGACGCAGGACCATGGGAGTACATCATAATGATAATGATAATGTTTTAATAGGATGAGAAACAAAGTCATGTTTGTAGGAGTGAATAATGAAATGCCGGGATTGCGAAACGCACTTGTGAAAGATGTGCACCCCAGGATGGCGCAAACGCCCACCGTAACCACTATTGGAAAGCCCACCGATGTTGGAGTAGTTGCCCACACTCCAATCATCAAATCCACAGGAATTGCCGTCCTGGATCGCAATCTCGAAGGTGGACTCCCGGCAGGTTCGGTCGTATACATGTCCGTAGACTCAAAATCGATGTCAGAGGTGTTTCTGTACCAGTTTACGCAGGCGCGCAAAACCTACTATATTACCACGGGCAGACGCCCCCGATATGTTGCGTGGGATGTGCAGAATATGGGCTATGACATATCAGATATAATATTTATTGATGTATATAGTGAATACTATATCACTGCACAGGGCGATCTGGTGGATAATGTGGGTAATGAGTACGTGGATAAGCAGATCACGGAATTTACGATAGATACTCTCCGGAATATCCAGATCGAAGAAGAACTTGGAGATATAAACATCATAATCGATACGGTTTCATTTTTTCTTGGTTTGAATGTCAATACCGGTGAGATCAAGAAACTTATGAACGTTATTTACGAAACGACCAAGGAAACGAACGGGCTGACATATCTGTACGGGCTGAAGGATACGCATAGCCCCGCGCTCGAAAACGAGGTCATCAACTCTTGCGACGCGGTCTTTGATGTCGAACTGCACCGCGGTTCTGATGAGGTCATGAGCAGACTCACCATCCCGAAGATCCGCGGGCGGACGCCGGTCACAGATCTGCTCAAGTTCAGGATTGGCGATGGTATCCAGATCGATACCTCGACTGATATCGCATGAGGTGGCAGAGCATCGCATAAAGAAGCAATGCAATCAGCAGATAGATACTGAGATATACACCCCCGCCCGGGCTGTCGATCGCAAGCGTCGCCACGAGGTTCATTGGAGAGTTCTGAAAGATGTAGCAGAGAAGAAATAGCGTGATTAAAATTAGCGAATAGAATAATTGCGACGTCCCCCGGTTCTTAAGTGTGGTTGCGATAAACGCACCTATTAAAACAAGAATAAGTGTCACTGCGGTAACGAGAAGCAGGATCGCCACCGGATTGTGCACCGGGATCCGGTTGAGCGATAATAGCGCAATCCACACCGATACCTGCACCGGTACAATCACTGTTGCCACGAGTATTTTCCCATTGAGGATGTCTGAGAAGGTCACTGGAGATACGAGAAGCAGATCAATCGTTTTCTGTTCAAATTCCTCGGTGATAAAGTCGATGATCAGACCACCCGAGATGAATGCCGGAGTAAACACAAGTAGCGGGATCAAAACAACGTAGATGAACTCAAAATAATGATTCGATGGTTTTTCAGGAAATTTCAGATCGATTGGCGCATATCCTGGAAGCCGCGCGGTTCTTGCATTGCGCGCATACTGTTCAAAACGCTCGAGCGGTTCTTTTAATTGTAGCATCAATATGGTTGCTTTGAGATCGGTTTTCGGGAGGTATATGTGGATATCGATGAGATCGTCCCCGGCAATCGTAGTATTTGGGACAAGAAGGATTCCATCGATCTCGCTTCTATAAAAATCTCGGCCAGCGGCAGAATAATCAGGATATGCTACAGGGGACAGCTTACCTACTTCGATTAGCCGGTACAGCAGGGTTTCATTGACAGATTGTTGGGGTCTTATGTTGGATGCGTATCCGGAATCGTTGGAACCATTGATGCCGATGCTACTGTTCAGCACGATCTCTGACCGGTGCGCAAGCCCGAGGTTTGCGCTTTTCATCTCAGACTCGGAGAGAGAGCCCGGATCGTAGAAGGAGGTTAGCCCGACCACAAGGAAGGAAGAGAAGAGCGCGATGAACAACTGGATAAAGATGGTAAGAACCAGCGTTTTCTCGCTAAAAAGACCTTTCAGATCTTTTTTTGCAATCGAAAGGATATTATGCAAAGACAACCCCCCGCAGCAGGAAAAAATTGTATGCAACATGCACAGAAGTTGCCGCAAGCAGGCACACCGAATAACGCTGGTATCTAAGCCCGATTGCAACGATTGCCACGCAACCGATGTGAAGCAGCAGTGGATAAATAAGGAGCGAGCCCATAGACAGGATTGTGCCGAAGACCGAGTCTGCAATTGAGGCTACAGTGATGAGCATCATTAACTTCTCTCCGACAAAGAATCCTGAACCTGCAAGTATCGCCAGGACAATCGCTTGTTTTCCGGTATATCCCTTCAGGGAGAGCGTATAGACTCCAGCAGACTTGAGCACCTCTTCGATCAGTGCAGAGATGCAAATCATCGCGATGATCGAGTACGGGAGTGGGATGTTAAATAATATCACAATTGACATTAATTCAAACATATAAGCGAATGGAATTAGAATAAGGGTCAGCAGAAACAGATACGATCGCTTGCGCAGAAACAGTTCGATACAGTCGATGATCTTCTTTTTCACAGTTTTCTGGGTGAACAAATCCTCTTCCCTGAATATGAGTGTAGCAAACCCAAATGTTGCGATTGAAACGCAGTAAAACGGAACTGTTGAGAACAGATACTCACTTAAGTAAATCTCTGTTCCAGTCATGATCTTTACGACCAGTGTCATCGGTGATATCAGTGCGATCGCATGAATATGTGCAAACATCGCCGGAAAGAAGAGATAACCTGATACGATTGTTGAAAAGAATACGCTGACAAACGTCAGTTCTTTAAAGCTTCTTGCAAGTATCGAAGAGAAGAGTGAGAATGATAAAAATAGCGAAACGACGGGGATCATGACGGCAACGATCACAAGGCTACTTTTTACGATTTCAGATATCGAAGTGGATCCGAGTGTGTATTTGAGGTACATAGCCAGCACAAACATGATGGCAAGGGTGGTGATCAGGTATGGCAGCGTCTTGCCCGCGACGATCTCGCGCTTTGTTAGCGGCGATACTAATAGGAACTCGCCGCTCCGGTTGGTGCGTTCATTCATGACGCTCGCAGAATAAAACTGGGCGACAAAATACATCGGAAACATGAATACGAACGCAAAAATTACCGAAGTAAACGGAATCGGCGGCTCGATATTTGATGGCGTTGCAACGGTCTGTTTCTCAAGGAAACTTCGTTTCGCCATCTGCCTGAACTCTTGCATGTCAGCCGGAGGTGCATAAGTGGCTGAGTCTGTTTCGGCTGGGCTTGCACCGTCTAATCGCTCCAGTTCCATGATGATTGCATCTTCTCCGGATGTGTATGACTGCAAACCATCTGCCGCGCCTGCCGCACCATCTCCGGTGCCTGCGCTACCGGCTACGCCACCATCTTCGTCTGAGTCAAACTCTGAGCCCAACTGCGTGGATGCAAGCATCTGAAAGCTCTGCGCACGCTCAAGATGATGAATTGTGATCCAGACCGGAAACGAATTGTTCAGGTCAGGATACGACGAGAGTGTGATCTCTCGATGTTGCTTCATCGTGCTCTTCAGGGCGTCCAGAGCTGCTATCGATTTTTCAGTGTCATGGACCGACACATTTCCGCCGATAATCAAAACATCGGCATCTCTGTTCAGATATGAATCCCTGGCATCATCCGATCCCAGTAGCAGGATATTGAACCGGTCGTCACACTCAAGAATCTGTGCCAGATTCGCGTCATCAAGCGAGATTGCGTACAAGCCGCTACCCATGTTGTTGGGTGCTGCAAACGACGCGATCACCGCTATCGCAACGACAAAACCGCCCGCAGCGATCAACGATCTGGTGCTCAGATCGAGTCTCGAGCGCAATAACTCCCACTTTGCAATCGTAAATACCCCCACCATCATGTTTATATTGGTATCCATCATATTAATCTCTACCCATGGGCGACGTGGCTATCAGTGTGAAAGGTGTGTGCAAATACTACGATGACTTCTTAGCGGTGGCTGACATTGATCTTAAGATCCATAAGGGCGAAATATTTGGAATCGTAGGACCAAACGGCGCAGGAAAGACCACACTCATCAAGATGATTAGCGGGCTTGTTTCGCCGAGCAGCGGGGAAATAAACGTTCTTGGATATGATTTTGCGACAAACGAAGTTGAAATCAAGAAAATAATTGGATTTCTTCCTGAAGACTCTCCTCTCTATGAGAACATGCGGGTCATGGATTATCTGATCTTCTTTTCTGAGATATTTGGTGTAAAGAAAGATATCGCAACCAGCCGCATCCGGGAATTGTTGACTGCGCTTGACCTCAACCCAAACCGGAAAAAAATTGGCGAACTCTCTAAAGGGATGAAAAGAAAGGTCGCCATCGCCAGATCCCTGATCAATGACCCTGAAATTCTTATCTATGATGAACCAACCTCAGGACTTGACCCGATGACCTCAAAGTACATCGTGGACTTTATCAGGGAACTGAAAGGGCATGGAAAAACGATCGTTTTCAGCGCACATAACTTATATCAGGTCGAATCGATCTGCGACAGGATATTAATCATGAATAATGGAAAGAAGATCGTAAACGACTTTACCAAAGATATTATCAACAGATACGGGCGTACCGAGTATCAGATCGAGTTCAGGATCGGCGACGCCAGCGAGCTTCATTTTGAGGGGATGGAACGGTGCAATGACCATTATCTGATCAGAACGTCCAGTATCGACGATATCAACCGCATAACAAGAAAGATCATCGAGAATGACGGGGATATCGTTGAGGTGCGGACGCCTGAGACTCCACTCGAAGAAATTTTCCTTGAACTGGTAGGGGCTTGAAAGCGGCGGCAAAGCTCCTGAAACCGTATCTTAATTAAGAGATCCGTGACAAAGATTGAGGCAACATGCCGCAGACACCACCCATCGCAGAAAAACTCGCAGAAAGCCAGAAATCAATTAGCATAGCAGAGTTCTTTGAAAAAAACAAGCAGATGCTCGGGTTTGATTCGCTGCAGCGATCACTTATCACCACGATCAAGGAAGCGGTGGATAATGCGCTTGATGCATGCGAGGAAGCGGAAATCCTCCCGGATCTATTCATTGAGATAAAACAATCCCAGTCCAGCTCGAACTCGAACCTTGTTGTGATCGTCGAAGACAACGGTCCGGGTATCGTCAAGGACCAGATTCCGAAAGTCTTTGCAAAATTGCTGTATGGCTCCCGCTTTCACACCATCAAACAATCCAGAGGGCAACAAGGTATTGGAATCAGCGCTTCGGTATTGTACGGTCAACTTAGTACCGGAAAACCGGCAAAAATCATCTCGAAGATCGATCCCGGCGAGCCGGCACATTACTGCGAACTGATTATTAATACAAGCAGAAACGATCCTGAGATTCTTGAAGAAAAGATCGTTGACTGGGATCCCCCGCACGGCACCAGAATCGAACTCGAACTCGCAGGGGCTTATATAAAGGGCAGACGCCAGTCTGTGCTCGAATACCTGCGAAACACCGCAATCGTGAACCCGCACGCAAGAATCACGCTGGTAGATCCGGATGGGGAGTATATCACATTCAACCGGGCGACAGATCTACTTCCAGAGCAGCCTAAGGAGATCAAACCTCACCCAGCCGGCATAGAACTCGGAACGCTTGCAAAGATGCTGCGATATACCGACAAACATAAATTGTCTGCGTTTCTGAAGGATTCCTTCTCCAGGATCGGAGCAGTGACTGCTGAAGAGATATGCACGCACGCAAAATTAAAACCCGCAGCCGACCCGAGAAAACTTGCACATGATGACGTTGAACGGCTGCTCAAGGCATTTGGATCCGTAAAGATCGGAGCTCCGCCAACTGATTGCCTATCACCCATTTCGGAGGAGCTTATTTACAAAGGGGTTGAAAAAGAATATACCCTTGACTTTATATCGACGGTAAAACGCTCGCCTGCCGTGCACGCTGGAAGTCCGTTCCTTATCGAGGCTGCAATCGCTTATGGTGGCGATCTTCCTGTTGATGGCAAGGTAGAGATCCTCAGGTTCGCAAACCGGGTGCCTCTCCTGTACCAGCAGGGCGCATGTGCGATCACGCACGCCATCGAGCGGGTAAACTGGAAATATTACGGTTTGTCGCAACCGGGCGGGTTCCCTGCCGGACCATGCACGATCCTGGTACATGTTGCGTCAACTAACGTGCCATTCACATCCGAATCGAAGAATGCAATCGCTGACGTCCCTGTAATTCTGGATGAGATCGAAAACGGGGTGAGGGCAGTTGCAAGCAAGATGAGAAAGTATCTTGGAAGGCGGGATGTACTTTCAAAGCGCAAAGAGAAGGAGAATCTCATCAGGAAAGTGATTCCAAGGCTTGCAATCAAAGTTTCCGATATCCTTGACCGGGAGCCGCCAAATATCAATCCTGTCGTCGCAAGGATCATGGGAAATCTCCTTGTATACCGTTTGATCAAACAGACCGGGGATGGTTTTGATGTCGAGATACGGATCAAGAATCATACCGGGACTTCACATTCGTTTAAACTGCATGATTTCATTCCTCATGAGATCGAAAACGCAAAACCCTTGCCACACAGGTCGGTAGTCGGGGACCGATTCGATTATCTATGGGAAGTATCGCTCCGCTCAGGAGGGACTACATCTCTGCGGTATACCATTGGTGGCGAGGATAGTAACAATAACAGCGGCGAAGAAAATCTCACACTTCCGGAACCCGTGATCGAGGGCGTGTCTGCCGAACTGGTCACCGGAGCAAGGGCGATTGCGTAGGCACCCATCGTTTACCCGGACGACATAGCGCGCGGTTGCTCGGGGTCAGGTGTCTGACCAACCCAACCCCTGCAACGCGCCACACATGCGTACTGCCAGCATCACTCCAGTACATCGCCGGGTGCGCCCGCAAACCTGACCAGCGCTTCCGCCTCCATCCGGTGCAGAGTCGCAGGGACGATCAGCACATGCATGGGCGCACCAAAATCGGATGCGGCAAGGCTTATGAGGCGGTCACACTTCACCATGACATCAGGAGATCCTGCCCGCGCAATTCCGACGCCAAGCGCATCATCAAGAGCCTTCGACTCATCGACTTGCATCAACAACCGGGCAGCGTATGGAATCGTCATGAAGCCCTGCGCGGGATCTATATCGAGAAACAACAATGTGTGAAGATCATTATCGCGGTTTTGCAGGATGACGTTGTACGGCGTCTCCGAAATTATGGTCTTAGACCTGCTATGATATGGAAAAGGGATGGTTGCCGATTTTCCGAACCGGTAATTCTGCAAGCCCGTAAGACCCGCTACCGCAGATGCAATCGATGAACCGTGGACGATCGCGGTCTTAATTCCGAGATCGGATGCACGCAGACGGAGATCGACGTGCGTCGTCGATACCATCGGATCTCCTCCGGTAAGGAGCACCACATCCTCTTTGATCGCATGGTGCAGCCACGCCGGGTCTACTTCAATCTCATTCCTTGAAAGCACGGTTACCTTCTTTTGGTAGATCGATTCCATGCGTTCGATGGTTGTTCCCATCATTTCTGAGGTGTAAAACTCGGCAAAGACCCTATCCGAATCTCTTATTGCCCTGACGCCTTTTAACGTGACATCCTCTTCATCGTAGAGTCCAAGACCGACAAACGTGAGCATAGGGGTGATTCTGACATCAGTTTATTTAAGGTGCACCACAAAAACCGGGATTATGGAGACCCACATCAGATCAAGACATTACCTACGAAGCAACAATGTGAAGAAAATCTTGAAAGAACTTAAAAAGATTTTCGACCCGTTGGACATCGATGCAACGTTCAAAGGAAAACGATTTGAACTGATCAAAACCGGTCCTTATGACATTATACTGATCGAAGATGAACCGATGATCTTCATGCCGGATGGTGAACCGTTTCTCACCGTGAAAGGCGCGCTTTTGACCAAACCAAATCAACGGATCGTTGTAGTGGACGCTGGTGCCACCCGGTTCGTGGTGAACGGCGCTGATGTGATGCGCCCCGGGATCGTGCAGGCAGATCCCGGTATCAAAGCCGGCGATCTTGTAATCGTTGTCGAGGAGTTGCACAACAAAGCGCTTGCAATCGGGCGTGCGCTCGTTTCAGGAGATGACATGCCCGGCGAATCCGGCAAAGCGGTCAAGTCCATCCACTATGTTGGGGATGCACTATGGAATATCGTGTGATGTTACTATTTCAGAAAAGTTTATTAACTAGTGTGACTTATACGCATCTGGCACGCACCGTGCCACATATCCAAAGGTGAGTAAATGCCTCCATTTGCCTTTGATATTTGAATCGCGACGGGGTG
>CBDUQO010000024.1:0-16302 GCA_965369365.1 uncultured Methanosarcinales archaeon | reverse complement strand
CAGTGAATCCGCCCCTTATTTGTGAAAAATAGGATGTAATTATGAGTATTTGCAGTGAAGATATCCTCAACGACATCCTCTTCCTTTGTTCCCATGCCGATAACGCCCCTGCCCCCTCTGCCTTGCTGCCGGTACGTGTCAAGGGGCACGCGCTTGATGTAGCCGGTGTTCGAGATTGTGAGAATCACATCTTCAGACGGGATTAAGTCCTCGTCCTCAAACTCCTCGTGTGCCTCCAGGATCTCGGTTCTCCTCGGGTCCGCGTACTTATCCTTAATCGCAAGAAGCTCCTCTTTTATCAGGTCAAGGACTTTCTGCGGGTTTGCAAGAACTTCACGCAGGAATGCAATCGTCTCTTCGAGCGCAGCATATTCAGCTTCGAGTTTCTCGCGCTCAATTCCTGTTAAGCGGCGAAGCTGCATCTCAAGAATCGCCTTCGCTTGCACCTCCGAGAGCCCGAAGTTCAAGATCAATCCCTCTCGTGCCGCTTCCGCCGTCTTCGATGATCTGATCAGCTTGATCACGGCATCGATGTTGTCAAGCGCTATCTTCAGCCCGTCGAGGATGTGCATCCGGTCTTCCGCCTTCTTGAGATCGTGCCTGCTTCTCCTAACGATTATCTCCTTTCTGTGATCGATGTAGCACTGTATGAGTCCTTTTAATGGGAGAACTTTCGGCTCGCCGTTCACCAGCACGAGGTTGATGATTCCAAAGGTGGTCTTCAGTTGCGTATGCTTGTGCAGCTGGTTCAGGATGACCTGCGAGTTTGCACCCTTCTTGAGATCGATTACGACCCTGATCCCGTCCTTGTCTGACTCGTCCCTCAAGTCGGCGATTCCCTCGATCTTCTTATCCTTAACAAGCTCTGCGATAGCCTCAACAAGTTTCGCTTTGTTCACACGGTATGGAAGCTCGGTTACGATGATTCGCTCCCTGTCCTTCGCAGTTTCGATCTCAGTTCTTGCGACCATTCCCACAATGCCGCGCCCGGTCGTGTACGCAGCCCTGACCCCGGAAAGCCCTGTGATTGCAGCCGCCGTCGGGAAATCGGGCGCCTTGATCAGCGCCATCAGCTCATCGACGGTCGCATCAGGGTTGTCGATTACATGGATGATCCCGTCCACAGTCTCGCCGAGGTTGTGCGGCGGCATGTTGGTCGCCATGCCGACAGCAATTCCGGTGGAGCCGTTGATCAGGAGATTCGGAAGGAGCGCCGGGAGAACAGAAGGTTCTTTTAAGGAATCGTCATAGTTCGGGACGAAATCAACGGTCTCCTTATTTATGTCTACAAGGATCTCTTCTGCGATCTTCGCCATCCGAGCCTCAGTATATCGCATGGCTGCCGCTGAATCGCCATCAATAGATCCAAAATTCCCCTGCCCGCCGATAAGCGGATACCGGAGCGAAAACTCCTGCACCATTCGCACAAGCGTTTCATAGATCGCTGCGTCGCCGTGCGGGTGGTACCTGCCCATCACGTCACCGACGATGCGTGCCGATTTGCGGTGCGGCTTCGTTGAGACGACCCCGCCCTCAAGCATCGCATACAGGATGCGGCGGTGCACCGGCTTTAAGCCATCGCGAACATCAGGTAGCGCACGCCCGACGATCACGCTCATCGCATAATCGAGATACGAGGACTTCAGTTCCTCGGTGATTGCGACCTGGCGGACCCTGGCGGCTGGCGCTGAGGGTTCGGGTTGGAGGGAGGTTTGGAGGTCTGGCGGTGGGGTCATTATAGTCTCTGTAATATGTTGTCCTGTCAAGACTTAAGGATTATCAAGACAAGAAATTATAGTCTTAAAATGATGGATGTATTTTTATGAACTGCGACTCTTTGATATTGGTCGGTATATGTTCTCGCTGAGCATTCGTAAACTTTATATATAAGAAAATAAAAAAAATAACAGTTAAAGATCTGTTTGGAATGTTTTGTCATGAGATTCTTTTGAATATGGACGATCACATAACGATCATTCATGGACCCAACGGAATTGGAAAGACGATCCTGCTCAAGATGGTAAACGCACTTTTCAAATCACCCTACAAAGAGTTCCGCAACACCCCGTTCAGTGAGTTGTCTGTGGATTTTGATGAAGAGAGCACTCTCCGTCTGAAAAGAAACAGCGAATCCCACTTTCCAGGTTTTGCGGCGAATATCTGAGTGATAACAATCGATTGCGTCATTGCATACTGCACTGGTACGAAGTAGAAAAGCAAGCGCACGATCGTGATTTGATCCCATTGGATCGATAATCCACGATCGCGATGTCCGGGGCAGTGCGCGAGTCTTGGAGGTGCCCCGGATTTTAGGATCAACTATCTCATTCTCTTCAGCAGCGCGCCGATATCCACATGAAGTCCGAGTTCGCCGCCTTCGGCAACAGTCTTCTTGATGCCTTTATGCCCTTTGCGTGGCGGGTGCAACCTGAATAGTGGTTTTAAGTTTGGAATGTCAGAGAGTTTCGCATCGCCATTGTAGACCGCTTTTGCGAAATCATCCATCGAACCAAGCTCGCATTCATCCATATACTCCTGTGTGAGTCTCTTTCCACCTGCAAAACGTCCACGCAGTCTAATAAGATCCGCAATCGTATCAGCATCCACATTGCCCCAGGCGATATAATCCTTCACCTTCTTAATCATACCGGTGTAATGGGGAGTCTCATCCAGAATTATACAGTGATTGACACTGTGCAGCCGCAGCATCTTTAGTGTGTTTGCAATCTCGGGACGCAGCTTAAAGCCCCCGCGGATCCGAACCACCGCGTACATCAGTGCCCTCCTGATTCCACGATGCGCATCGTTGTGGTGTTTTTGAGCGCGTCATAAGTCGCCTTTGCAAAATTCAAGGTGGTTCTGGTCGTGCCCCATGAACGGGTCCAGACATCTTTGATGCCTGCCATCTCAAGAACGTTCTTTGCTGTCGCTCCGGATGCTATGCCAAGCCCTCTTGGCGCAGGTTTCAGTTCAATGCCGACACTTCCGGCTTTTCCAACCACCTGAAACGGCACCGAATGCAGATCATTGCAACCGCATTCCCATGATCCACAACCGCGGTTGATCTTGATAAGGCGCAGTTTCGCATTCATGATTGATTTGCGTATTGCAGGTCCTGCCTGTTTGTCCCTGCCCTGTCCGAATCCGATGTAACCATCCTTGTTGCCAACAATCGCCACAGCCCTGAACTTGACACGTCGCCCTGAGTCAGTCATCCGCTGCACCATATTTACGTCCAGCACATTTTCTTCAAGGTCTGGCATCAGGGTCTGGATAATCTCAACTTCCCGAAGCGGGTGCCCGGAAGTGAGAACCGCATCGATGTCCTTGATCTTTCCTTCGCGGACGAGCGCACCGAGCTTGGTTCGCGGTACCCAATCCGCGCTAACCTGTTGTTTCATAGGGGGTCTTGGGGGTCTTCTTGCCATTATGCGCCTCCGAACTCAGATGTAATTTTTGCTTTTGTCGCTTCGAAAATTGATGGTAGGTCAACGCCAGTGTACTCGGCGACCATTTCCCCGCGGACTCGTTCATCTGTGGGAAAAACCACTGGATTATGCGGGATGTCCATGCCGGCATCAACCGCGCCGCGGAGTGCGGCATAGCATCTTGATCCGAAGGTGGATGGGTGTAGCCCCATGTCGAGCACGCCCGCAGTGAACCCTTTACCAATCGTACGATAGCCAAAAAGCAGCCCGGTAAGGTATGCAGCAGTCGTGTTTTTGCTTGAGCCTGAATATCCGTAATTTTTAAGTTCGAGCGATGTTGCGGATGAAAGAATATTATCGCCTTGGTTGCCCGGAAGTGCGAGCTGTATTCTTGTGTGTCGTGTGCTCTTGCGCACCACCATCCGCGGTTTTTTTGATAGTAACAATCGCAACCGCCTGTGGTAATTTGTGCGTCCGGCTCTTCGCCTTCTAAACGGCACTTTATACCGTGGACCGGTTGCCATTTATTGTTCCTCCGTGTATTGTCTCGGCATATCTACGTCTCTGTAGTGCATAGCCGCATAAAGGTTTCGGATTCAAAGTTGGCGAGAGCATCTTTTCATAAGCATAAAATCTGCTGCCAGGAGGCAGATATCAAACATACCGGTTGCGAGATGGTTCAGATGGATCTAAAATGAAACGACCAAACACCCTTGCGCCGGAAAAAATCGTTCTTAAGCACACCATGCGACGACCATCCGAAGGTATTGATACGGTTTAATCACAAATTCCGGACTATGCAGGAAGACATCCTTGCGCCGGAAAAAACGGAGAAAGATAAGATAACCGACTTGCAGATTCGACCAAAGACATTCGACGATTTTATTGGGCAAAGCGAGCTTAAAGAACAGTCCCAAATCTTTATAAAAGCAGCGAAAGAACGTAATGAACCGCTTGATCACATCCTGCTCTCGGGACCGCCCGGACTTGGAAAGACGACGCTTGCGCACATCATCGCAACCGAACTCGGTGTGAACATCAGGGCGACGACCGGACCGGTTCTGGATCGTCCCGGCGATCTTGCGGCGATTCTAACAAATCTTGGGGCAAAGGATGTTCTATTCATCGACGAGATCCACCGGTTGAGCCACATCGTCGAGGAAACCCTGTATTCTGCAATGGAGGATTTCGTGATCGATGTCATGATCGGTGAGGGTGTGAGCGCACGTTCGGTCCGGCTGAATCTAAAACCATTTACACTTATCGGAGCAACGACGAGGACCGGGTTGATCAGTTCACCGCTAAGAGATCGTTTCGGCGTGATCAGCCGGCTGAACTTTTACCCACCGGACACATTAACAGAGATCGTTATCAGGTCTTCGGGCGTGCTTGCGATCAAGATCGACCATTCAGCTGCAACAGAGATCGCACGCCGGGCGAGAGGAACTCCGAGGATCGCGAACCGAATTCTCAGACGTGTCAGGGATTATGCGCAGGTGAAGGCAGACGGTGTGATAACAAAGGATGTTGTCGAAGCTGCACTAACAATGCTCAAAATCGATGAAAAAGGACTAGATGAACTCGATCGGCAGATTTTAGGTGTGATCATCGACGATTTTGATGGGGGACCTGTCGGAGTTAAGAATATCGCAATCTCGGTTGGAGAAGAGGTGCGGACGATTGAAGAGGTCGCAGAGCCATACCTGATACAGATCGGGTTTGTCAAGCGGACGCCGCAGGGAAGGGAGGCAACAGCGGCTGCAAAAGAGCATTTACATCACAGATAGCGGGCAACAGCAGTCACTGCAAATCGAAAAGATCCGTTAGATTCATGTCATCTGCCAACAAGAAACCGACGCCGGAGTGATAACATGCTCGTGATGCTCAGCGAACTGATCGACAAACTGGTATCGAACTACGATATCAAGCTAAAGTACATTGAAACAAATACCACCGACCCATCGTCATACATCTATGTCTTTACATCGTCCAGACACGCGGATCTATACATCAAGACCCGGAGCGACCAGAAAGATCTTGCCATGCTGCTGGCAGAGCATGAAATCGCACATCTGACACATATCAACGATCTGATCGCCGGATATCGTGAAATCACCGAGACAGAGAAGTTAAGCGATGCGGACATCTTCAGCGGGCAGTATCTGGATGCAGACATCGTGCATTTTGCAGCGAACATCGTCTCGGATTATGCGATCAATTGCAACATCGATACCAGCGCATACCTGCCGATGGACATCACCTTGATCGAATCGCTTTCAGCATCGAGGAGTGACGATGCATACACGATCTCAATGCTCATCCTGCTATCGCGTCATCCTCGCACGTTCCCTACACAGATATTTAACCATCCTGCCAGGGTTTCCGATTCAGAGGTTATATGTGAGATCCCCGAGGATATTATGGGTGAAATTGTCCGATTATCAGAGTCTGACCGGTTCAAACACCTCACAAGTCTCGTAGCAGCTGGCTCCACGCATCTTGCAAAGCGCCGGTTCAATGGCTTTGTCGAGTCGGTCTCTGCGCTTGCAGGCGAACTAAACTCGGTTTGGCGATCCGACAACACACCATGGCGGATGATGAAGCGGAATACGGACGTGCTCCATGAGCGCACCCCACAGTACATCAAGCAGGAGAAGTTCTGCGAATTTGCGCCAGAGACCCTTGCCCAGAAGATTGGTAGCGAAAACGTCGGCGCAGGCACGTCTGCGCTTGTTTACGGAGAATCCGGGCATGTCCAGCTGGCGCGGCGCCTGAAACTACCGGTACTGCTGGAGCGCGGTCTCGGGATCGAGAGACCTCGCCTCGTAACGAGATACCGAGGGGTGAGCACGTCACTTACCGACAAAAAAAGACTCGTTCTCTTTGATTCAAGCAATATGTGGCTCGAACGTGAACTTGAGAAAAAGAAACAGGTCTGGGTGCTGGTTGACCTCTCATCAAGCATGACCACATCGATCGAATCCGCAAAGGTGCTGACCGACACGATCCACAAATACTTCAAATCGAAGGTGAAAATGATCTCATTCAACGCAACCGCAGATCTAATCGACATCGCTGCGCTACGATGCGCCGAAGCAGGCGGCGGCACCGATGTGAGTTCAGTGATACCACATCTCAAGATCAGCCAGGATGATCCGGTCGCGCTGATCAGCGATTTCAAGTTCTTGACGTCGCATTTTTATGAATTTCTTGGATTTATCGAGCGATATCACCCAAAAGTGATGTTCATGCCGACTGACCAGCGCGGGACTGCGCGTCTCGATTCGTTGATGGCTGCGTGGAAAGGAAATCTGCGGTACCTGATAGTATAAAACGATTTTTCCACAACGATTTTTTCACAAAAAATCGAGTAAAAACTGCCCTCCGGGTCGGAAGTCAGTTTTTGATTAAACTTCTGTGAGAAGTTTGGTGAAAATTTTGCGAGTGAAAACCGCATCTGACCCGGAGGGCAGTTTTTGATCAAACTTTTGTGAAAAGTTTGGTGAATAGTTTGCGAGTAAGAAATGCCCTCCGGGTTGGAAGTCAGTTTTTGATTGAACGTACGTGTTTAGCGCTTCGTACAGGTTTAGCACCACACGATTACACAAATTCCCGCGAGAAAGTATGTGGGGGTGGGGGTAGGAAATGCAAACATATCACTAACATCCTGATGCAATACTATCGTCTCGTGTTAATCTCGTGTTTTTTTGCCTCACCTAAATACATACAGACCAACCAACCATCACACCCGAAAACTAAACAAACCAACCCAATCTGCACCCCGGTGCTCCCAGATCAGCCCAAAATGAGAGCCACATCCGGAGCACGGCTCGGATTCTACATATCCCGCGGGTCCCGCGATGCCAACCCGTACCAGGTAACTCACGCCCTCCTGTCGCATCATAGCCCTTATATTGACGCTGCGATTCGAAAAAACCCCCTCACGCCGGATCATGTCGCTTATAACATTCTTCTGCTTCCCGTTAACCATTATATGACATGCTTCAAGATGCTCATGCCCGCAGAGTATCAGAACCCCGCTGCCAAGCGATTCCACCGCGTCCTCGAATGCATGTTCCGGCGTGTAATGGTATCCTGTACCATCGCAATAATCATAGCCGCATTCCGAGATTCTCTGCCAGGTTCGCCGGTACAGCAGGCGGTCAGGACAGGTTCGCTCCTTGATCGCTGACGGATCGATCGGTCCTCCGTGCACCGCAAGAATCCGGTCAGTCTCATCTACCACATAATGAGGCAGACCCTTCAGGAATCTCATACACCGCTGATTCCCGCGCAGGTCCGAATGTGCATCTCTGCTCGCAGAACTATTTCCAGGGATATCCCGATTGAGCAGAAATGCCTCGTCATGGTTTCCCATGATGGATAATAGATCAGTATCCGTTTCACAGTCGATTAACCGCTCGATCACTTCGATTGGGTGAAATCCCCACCCAACAACGTCACCAAGGTTGATAATTCTCGTAACCTCTCCGTACAGGTCGATGAACGTCCGGTCCCGGGTGATTTCCATGATCGCGTCAAGTGCACGTATATCGGCATGGATGTCAGATATTATCAACTGCGCCATGGTGGCTCGAACTCCCCAGAATCTCGCCAACTATGTTCTGTCGCATCCGTATGCAGACTTCTTCGTAATCCAACCCCTGCCCGAGCAACCACATCAGTTTCACAAGCGCGGTCTCTGGCAGCATATCCTCGCCCTCGATCACGCCCGCTTTCAGCATGTCCCTGCCAGTATCATACACCCGGTCACATATCCTGCCATGCATGCACTGAGACGTGATCACAACCGGGATGCCGCTCGTAGTTGCGTACTCAATGAGTGGAATCCACTCAGCCGGGACGTGCCCAAGCCCGGTACCCTCTATCACGATGCCTTTGTATCCTGAAAAGCTGCAAAACCTGAGCAGTTCCGGGCTTGCCCCTGGTATAAACTTAAGAAGGGCGCATTTTGGCTCTATGCCATCACGGATCCTGAGTTGCCGCTGCCCTCTTCGCACATAATCGGTGAATGTCCGGATCTCGCAGGAGGGGTAGTCAACCCGTCCAATCGGCGGCGCATCGATCGACTGGAACGCATCCCTGCGCGAGGTATGCATCTTTCTGACCCGCGTCCCGCGGTGTATCAGGCAGTGATCGTCTGATGTGCTCTCGTGCATAACCACACAGACCTCTGCGATGTCACTCACAGCGACCGATACCGCGCAGATCGCATTCATCGCGTTATCGCTTGATGGTCGGTCTGCACTGCGCTGCGAGCCTACCAGAACTACCGGAACTGGTGGCTCTATCATGAAAGAGAGCGCCGCAGCGGTATACCCCATCGTATCGGTGCCATGAGTTATGATTATGCCGTCTGCGCCCTTGTTAATCTCTTCGAAGATTGCGCGTGCAAGCTCGATCCAGTATTCGGCACGCATGTTCTCTGATAGTATGTTGTACACGACTCTTGAGCGATAGTTTGCGATCTCTTCCAGCTCTGGTATCGCAGCGATGATCTCATTGGCTGTAGATTGCGCGGTGACCGCGCCGGTGCGGTAATCAACCCTGCTTGCGATGGTGCCACCGGTCGATAATATGGCAACGGTCGGCAGCCCCTCCCGCACCCCCATAACATGGGATTCTGGCTTTGTAGGGCGTACCCCCGCCTCAACCAGTGTAATTGGCACGCTCTTATTCACGCCGATGTTGTAGCCGTTATGCAGCTTGATCACGGTGTGATCTGTGGTGCTCGGCATCAGCGTACCGTCATACGTTATGCGACCTGCTGTAGCACGTACCTGATCTCCCCGATTCGGCTTCACCATAATTGTTCAATCTCCGACTGCAACCGTCTCCAGCTGGCTTGCAAGATTCCAGACAAGAGTACGAGTATGCAGTGGCATATTTGGATCGTTTGTGATTTTATTAAGAATTGATAAGCTGGTTGCAGCTCGAAATGGCATAGAGTCCTTTTCAGTAGATAAAATTTCTTTTATTTCATCAGCGGCGCGCCGTATGTTCCTCGGGACCGATGTATCGCCGAGAATCGTATTTAGAATGTTAGTACACTGTTCAACTGTTTCTTTTATCGACATGATATCCTCTGTATTTCCATCATTCCACGTCTACACATATATTCCACATCATCTACTACTTAAATGTGGTTGGTTGGGGGGTCATTGAGTGGTTAGTTGGTACCCGGGTCATAGCCCCCAGAAAGGGTCGTTTTTCCGCTTTATCTCCAGAAACTTGTTGAATGCTTCGATCGCATCAGGCGAGAGCGTGTCATATAGTTCCTGCTCGACCAGCTTTGCATGGCGCTCCGGGATATCGACGAGCAGCACATCACCTTCCTTGATCTGCCGTCCGACCGTCGGACCATCGATTGCGACAGCGACCTCTGCATGATATTTTGCCTCGCTTATAGGTTCGTTACGCGCCTGAATCCCTTTTATTGA
This sequence comes from uncultured Methanosarcinales archaeon, assembly GCA_965369365.1. Taxonomy (GTDB): domain Archaea; phylum Halobacteriota; class Methanosarcinia; order Methanosarcinales; family Methanogasteraceae; genus Methanogaster_D. The sequence continues at coordinate 6,413 of CBDUQO010000024.1, read as the reverse complement.
CCCAACATACACACCATCTGTACGCATGACCGGACTTCCCGGCTTGATCACACCACCAAGAACGTGCACACCGACAACCGCTGGATTATTCTGTCTGAAGACACAACCATCCAGAATCGTGAACTGTCCGGGTCGGATCACCGCTTCAGAGAGTTTCTTCTCGACAAGCTCCTTTTCCTTTGACGACCAGCGCTGATAGTCATCGATCAAACCATAGATCACATCACTTTGGAACAAGTGCGTCCCTGATCTCTGCAACTCTTCCACAGCATCCGGGAGCACGCTAACATTAAATCCAACAACTATCCGGTACAGTGGGTTTGTGCAGGTTGTAGCATCCACAACGTCCCTCCTTGCAATATTACCAACTTTGGCAGTCCTGATCGCGATGTCCTTATTTCTAAGCTCCCCTATTATTGCCTCGAGCGATCCGATGGTGTCGGCACATAGAACAACGCCATCGTTATCAGTCGTTATCTGCACGGTATCAATCTCGCTCTCGATCTCGCGCACCGTATCCTCGATGCTACCGAGACTATCGGATGGCACCTTGATCATTGATCCTGCATAAGCGTGCTCAAGATTTGGCGCTGCGATTCTGACACCGGAAGCTGCTGTTACGCGTTTTACCGGGATGAACGATTCGTTTGACCCAATATCAGCCACTGTGCCGGGTTTAAGGAGCGCACGTACCTTCGTCGTGACGACTGGCTGCCCACCAACGACGATGGTGTCGCCGACTGCAAGTTCGCCGTCATACAGGATCGCATCCACGGTTGTTCCAAGCCCATGTGTCTCGCTGACCTCGAGGATTGTGCAGACGCCGGCTCCGGTTGCGTTCACCACCAGATTCTGTTCAAGGAAACGCTGCGCCAACCCAAGTAGCACCATTAGTATATCCGAGACCCCTTCCCCTGTTTTTGCGCTCACCGGGATTACACTGATGGTTGTTCTAAAATCAGCGATATTATCGTATCTGTCCGCATTAAATCCGCTTTCATATAGTTTTCCAATCAGCTCGTAGAACTTTCGGTCAAATTCCTGCCGCGCGTGGGCTCCCTGCAACTCATAACTGCTAACAAACGATGCGTCCCCGCGGTTCTGCCAGCCATGTATGCGATCGATCTTGTTTGCTGCGATCACAAACGGGGTCTTGAACTTCTTTAGTATGTTCAGGGACTCGGTTGTTTGCGGCAGGAAGCCTTCGTTGATATCGACGACCAGTATGGCAAGGTCTGCAAGCGCGCCGCCACGGCTGCGAAGCGTTGTGAATGCGTGGTGCCCCGGCGTATCGATGAAAAGTAAGCCTGGAACAATGAACTTCCCGGCAAACGAGGGTCCACATGCTTTTTCAATCGCATCGATGGGTACCTCGGTCGCGCCGATGTGCTGGGTGATCGCGCCAGACTCTTCGCTAGCGATCGCACTGCCCCTGATTCGGTCAAGCAGTGTCGTCTTTCCGTGGTCAACGTGTCCGAGCACACACACGATAGGGGTTCTGAGCGTCATGATTACAAAATGTTAATTGTGAGCTTGTTGATTGCGGGAGGGTAATTATTCTTGTAGTTAATCATAAACCTTATTGATTCCATGGCTTTTAGACGAAATTCGCGTACACACGTCTACGCCAGTGCGGCACCACATCGCACAGAACCTCCGGATACCTTACTTCCAATTTGTGCGCTTGCAAGCGTAGATCCGCATCTTAGTCGCACATCCGCCGAATCAAGTCTCCTTTTTACCCCCTACACTTTCATTGGTTATCACTACGATTTCATCCAAAATCTCGTTCACTCGCTCTTGATCATGTCCGCGTTCTATTGTTTTGTAAGAAAAATGGCTGTTTATGCCTAATTTCTCCTGGAATAGAAGTAAAAACCCTTCAGCCACCCTATTTGATGATTCCAAATACGTTTGCAACAGTAGAGTTTTTGCGACGTTGGCAGGATCAGTTGGCGGTCTACCGGGCCCCCGTTTTCTGGGCGGCGTTCGTTCTTTTATTCGTTTATTGGCAAGATCTACGAGATCCCGTATGTTATTTGGATAATGTGTCGCGTAGTTGAACTTGCGTATGTGGATTGCGGAGTGGGGGCAGTTGGTCGGATAATAAGATCCCATAGTCGAGATGTTCGAAAGACACTTATATCCGCGTAAATCAAAGTACAGGTGCTGACATGTCACATAAAAGAGACACAATCGAGGAATACGACGAAATTCTCGGAGAACTCCGGAAACTGATGGTCGCAAAGAATGCAGATTATGGCGATTCGTGGAGAAAGATGCGCATATCCTCGATAACCGACCAGATACTTGTCAAAGTGTGCCGGATACGCAGTATAGAAGAATCGGATGGACCTCCGAAAGTTTCCGAAGGTATTGAGTCGGAATACAGGGACATTATCAACTATTGCGTATTCGCATTGATCAAATTGCGCGAAGCAAAAACCGAAACTGAAACAAAATGACAGGGTCGGAACAAGGGCGGTACATCATACGGGGCAGCATCGACGGAATTCTTGCGGTGCTCGGGGGTGTAATCGGGGCATCGACCGCGGGCGCTACAAACGAGGGGTTGTGCAGGTTGGTATGGGCGTTGCAGTTGCGCTTGCCGTGACAAATGGCATAGGCTCGTATCTCGCAGAGAGCACGGTTGAGTACGCAAAGCTGGCTGAGAAGGAGCGACCACCACTCCGGAAACTGACCGGCACAAAGATCGAGAGGGTGACCCGGCGAAAGATATATGCGGATTCGGTCACGCATGGAGGCGCAAGTTTCATAGGCTCTCTGATACCAATCGCCCCGTTCATCCTTGCTGAGTCGAATTCGATTGTGGCATCGATTGCAGCAAGCTTTTCCGCGCTGGTTGTGCTTGGAATATACTCAGGAAGACTCTCAAAGCAGAACGTCGCCGTATCCATCGTAAAGATGGTTGTGTTAGGCGTTCTCGTCGTGGTGCTGGTCTTTATTCTGGGTGGTGGGCATTGATGCGAGACCTTGATATTATTCAAGAGCCATATCCGTACATGAACGTCATCTGCTTTGACCTGGAAGGTCCGCTGTCTCCGCAAGACAACGCTTATGAGGTAACATCCTTAATCAAGAACGGGGACGTAATATTTGAGACACTAAGCCGTTATGATGACTTTCTGGCGATGGGGGGTCGTGAAAACTACGAACCCGGCGATACGCTTGCGCTCATTGTTCCGTTCCTTCTAACGCATGGGATCAAGGAGGCGGACATCACTGAGGTCTCGTCACGCGCAAGGATCGTTTCCGGCGCAAAGGACCTGATCGAGAGGTTGAAAACCGATGGCTGGGATGTACACATCATCTCAACGAGCTACGAGCAACATGCCCACCAGGTTGGTGCAGCGCTTGGCGTGGATCCGGACCACATCTCATGCACGAAGCTCGATCTCGAAGGGATGCGCGAGCGGCTCACAGAGGAGGATATTACATGCATCAGGAGAATCGAAGAGGGCATTCTCGATATCGCTGGCGACGACGACGAGACGCTGTTTAAGTGGCTAAACGATTTTTACTTTGAGGAACTGAAAGAAACAGGATTTGGCGATCTTTTCTCAGAGGTGCGGGTGGTCGGAGGCGCACGCAAGGTGGAAGCGCTTGAGAGAATCGCTGCCAGCCACAATCTGTCGCCAGGCGAACTGGTTGCGGTCGGAGACTCGATCACTGACTTCGCAATGCTCGGGCGTGTCAGGGATGCGGGAGGGGTTGCAATTGTCTTCAACGGTAACGAGTACGCAGTCCCCCGCGCAAACATCGCACTTGCCGGAACCGATATCGGACTTGTGCGGAAGTTTGCAGAGGCGCACGCACGCGGGGATGATGCGGTCAAACTGGCAAGGACGCTTGAGCGGGAATACCAGGATGACCCGCGGGTGGACTGTCTCGCGGGTGCGGACGCAGAGAAGATCAAAGCGGTAATTGCTGCTCACAGCGGGTTTCGAAAACTGGTGCGCGGCGATGCTGCGAAACTTGGGTGAACCCCCCTAATTTGCATGATCTAACATTCCGCAGGTCGCCATTCATTTTGGCGCTCTGGTATCTTGAGCTACAGTGAGATGGCATTAAATTGATATGTTGCCATATATATCACAATTCCCACCAATCGATTCCGCGGTCAAGTGAGGGATAACGCACAGCATAATCATATCCCATGTTGTGTTTTCGTATACCGTATTCATTCGGATCACCTACGATTGAACGATTCCGGGGTCAGGTTAAATATGGATGTGGCATAAATTATTGTGGAAATAGCTGGTATCGATATCTTTGGAGGTGACTACACGCCAGAACCAACCAACCTGTACAACATCGTTGAACTGCTCCTTACAGCACACATATACAACCAATCCAAAACATTGACCGTGGATGATCTTCCCGCAGAGATACGGAAACATTACTGGGACAGCGGGGAGAAAACGGTCAAGCGCCCGATCAGCGTCCGTGTGCAGGATGTCACATCACTATATGGAAGCAACAATGCCAAACATGCGATCAAAGCCTTGCCGTTCATTGATTTCGACGAATTCGGGGCGGAGATACGATTCACCATCCCAGCCCTTGCCAGGGACTGGTTTGTAAAACAGGAAGACGCCATTGAGCATATCCGCATGAATCCGGTGCTTGCATCATTTTACGAAGAGAGTGGCATAGGTGTGAGCTATGATGAAGCGACTGCACATATACAGCCAAAAGAACGAGATCGGGAGTATCTCAACTCGCTCATTGCAGATATCGCCGCATCGGACGATGATGTTGATCTGCTGACGCTGGTGCATCTGGTTGCGCCGGAAGATGTGCGACAGCCAATGGATGAGATGGTGCTCACGCCAGATCAGGAAGCAAAGATCGAGAGGATCATGCAGGCGATCAAACATCGGGATTACCTCCACGACATCGGGCTTCGTGAAATCGGAAAGATGCTCTTCATCGGACCGCCTGGCACAGGCAAAACATCGGCAGCCAGAGCGTTATCCGAAAAATTAAATGTTCCGCTCGTAGAAGTCAGGCTTTCGATGATTACATCACAGTATCTCGGGGAAACATCGAAAAACGTCGATAAGGTCTTTGAACTTGCTAAAAAATTGAGTCCCTGTATCCTGTTTATTGATGAGTTTGATTTTATTGCAAAAACGCGGATGTCTGATGAACACGCCACACTAAAGCGCGCGGTCAACACTCTTTTGAAAGCAATTGATGAAATCAGTTTGATCGATGACGGTGTCCTGATGATCTGTGCCACAAACCATCCGAACCTGTTAGATCGTGCTGCGTGGAGACGTTTTGATGAAATCGTTGATTTTCCGCTGCCGAATGCAGAAATGCGTAAAAAGATTCTTGATATTGTGCTTTCGAGAGTGGAGGGTGACTTTGATACGCAGGAGATTGCCGGGATGACTGAAGAGTTTACAGGCTCGGATCTACGTATGGTCATCAGGGAGGCTGTACTCCGCTCATTGACCGAAAACCGGACTGCAATCGCGCAACCAGACCTGATCTCTGCCGTTGGCGACTTCAGCGACAGGGTGCGCCTGATGATGATGGAGTATACTACAACATGAGAATCGTCCTGCTCGGCACCGGGGACACTGTTGGCACGCCAAAAATCGGATGCACGTGCCCCGCATGTCTCGATGCGCTTGCAGGAGGCAGGAGCGCACGATCTCGCTGTTCAATTCTGGTCGAATCAGGTGAGGGACGTGTCCTGATCGATACGGGACCCGATCTCCGGTATCAGCTCCTGAGGTTTGGAATTGATCATATTGATGCGGTAATCTGGACACACGGGCATTACGACCACTATGCCGGGTTTGGCGAGTTCTACCGGGTCCAGGATCGTGTGCCGGTTTATGGATTAAAAGATACATTAGATTATATATTGGAATATTTGTATTTTATGGACCCGGTACGAAACGATGTGGCGGTTTATGAGCCATTCCATCTCATTGGTCTTGAATTCACGTTGTTTATCGTCTGTCATCCACCGATTCTACAATCCACCGGTGTTATTGTGCGAGACGGCGATAAAAAACTCGTTATCACTGGTGACACTAATAAACATATCCCAAAACGCAGTATTGAAGTCATGCAGGAGCCCGATCTCCTGATATGCGATGCAATTGCGCCACCAATCTTTGATCTCGATAAACACATGAACACCGTGGAAGCTGAGGAACTGGCATCAGAACTACATGCAAAGGAGATGGTGATGACGCACTTAAGCCACCTGTTCCCGCCTCACGATCTGGCGGTGAAGCAGTGGAATCTTGGATACGATGGTATGGAACTGGTGCTGTGATCGGAACATGCCCGGGCATAAACATCTCATAAAGATTCGGGTCTCTGGTATCTTGAGTTGCAGTGACCAACGCTTATAAAGAGATTGCCCA
>CBDUQO010000023.1:0-16351 GCA_965369365.1 uncultured Methanosarcinales archaeon | reverse complement strand
ATGGTCGGATCCAATGCGTACGAACTGGCTGATGGTGATGTTGTGACATGGTATCGCGCAGACAGCATGGAATCGACTCCTGAGAACACCGATATGCTGATTCGGATCGGCGTATCTATCATTAGTACTACTCCGGGCGATGTCAACCATGACGGCAGCGTCACCACAGCAGACGCAGTACTTGCGCTCAGGATGGCGGTCGGAAGCATGGCTTCAACCGATGCAGCTGACGTGGACCGTGATGGTACGGTAACCTCGCTTGATTCCCTGATGATTATGCAGGTGGCAGCAGGAGCGAGTATCACTTAATAAAGGTTAGGAATGTCCCCAATCACCAGGTCGATCAAAACAACCACTGTTGTTCTGTTGGTCGCGATATCGGTACTTCTGCTGCCCGCGGCGGCAGAGTACCCGATGTTCCATAATGACCCGGAGCGCACCGGGAATGTGAGCGGGGATGCGCCTGTGACCGGAGATCTTCTGTGGAAGACGGTGTTGCATGATACCGGTTATGTTGGCTGTGGTGCATGTATCGCAGGCGGACGCGTATATGTCTCAAACTGGGCAGGCTGGCCAATCACAGATGAACGCGGGTTATACTGCTTAAACGAGACTACAGGTGAGATCATCTGGCGGAATCCGATCGGTGGCATGGGCGGAGTCTCCACCCCTGCAATATCAGGAGATCGCGTGTTTGCAGGGTCATGCGCAGGCGATCTGTACTGCGTGAATGCGTTGGATGGCGCCACAATATGGGACAGAACGATTGAACCAAATCCGTTGTACTGGGGCGTTGGATCGTCCCCCCTCATCTATAATGGTACGATATTCGTGAACACGGTGTCTGACGGTGCACTCTACGCATTTGACTTCGATGGAAGTGAGTTGTGGAAGATTGCAACGACAACCGGAAGTTATAGTGGTGGATCCAGTGCGATCTATTATATCTCGCCAGCCGCACACGACGAAACGGTCTTCTTCGGAGGTGCGGGACCTGCGCTCTATTGTGCAAACATCGCGACACACGATGAAGTCTGGAACTTCAGCACATCCGGCACGATATCAACCACGCCTGCCATCGCTGGTGGGATGGTGTTCTTCGCTACCGATGAGCCGGGGGAGCGACTTCATGCACTCTACTTGAATGGGAGTGAAGCATGGAACATGTCACTTCATTGCAGACTCTCCTCTCCAGCAGTGGCACATGGCAGGGTCTACATCGGTGATATGGACAAGCACCTCAACTGCCTTGATTCCGGAAACGGAAGCGTGATATGGTCAAGATCCATTGACGGACCGGTTAAATCTTCGCCGGTTGTAGCGGGTGGCATGGTGTATGTCACCGAGTACACGGGCACGATCTACTGTTTCGATGCTGATTGCGGCACGTTGGTCTGGAGCGGTGATACGGAAGGATTCAACATCGCACAGCCCGCGGTATCTGATGGAATCCTCTTCATTGGATCTGACACTGGTTATCTGTATGCGTTCCGCGATCCACCACCACTGGAAGGCGATCTCGACCACGATTTGGCAGTCACAGCAGCGGATGCGGTCATTGCGCTTCAGATGGCGGTCAGGGCGGTTCCTGCTGCCAAGGGGGCCGATGTGAGTGGCGATGGCGTGGTGACATCGCTCGATGCGCTAATGATCCTGCAGGTGGCGGCAGGCAGTATCAACGCATGATCATATATGTTTAAGTTAAAACAACCATCATGATTCAACCATGAACACGAAGACCACAACAAAAATAGTGACCATAGTTCTGCTGGCGCTTATGCTCACCATAACGGTTGCATCTGCAGACTGGTCACAGTTCCACAGCGATCCCGGGCGCACAGGAAACGCAAGCGGGGATGCACCGCTCACAGACACACTGCTATGGACGACAAACCCGACCGGGGACGGCTTTATCTGCTGTGGTGCAAGTATCCTTGGTGATCGGGTGTATGCCTCGAGCTGGTTGGGTGGGATGGGTACTGGCGACCTTGATCTATTCTGTCTGAACAAGACCACAGGAGAGTTTATCTGGAAAAATCCGATCGGCGGTCTGGGTGGGGCATCCACGCCTGCCGTGGCAGGGGATATAGTGTTTGCAGGCTCACACACCGGCGATCTGTACTGCGTGAACGCAACAAATGGGACCACGGTGTGGAACAGGACTATTGAGACGAGTCCTTTATCATGGGGTGTTGCATCCTCACCACTCATCTACGACAACACGGTCTTTGTAAACAGTTTTTCGGATGCAAAATTGCATGCGTTTAACTTTAATGGAAATGAACTCTGGCACATCGATACTCCGGGTACTATCGGTCATTACGCATCCCCCGCAGTATCCGGCGGAAAAATATTCTTCGCTGGTGGCGATCCTGCGCTGTACTGTGCGGATGTCAGCAACCAGTCGATTATATGGAAATTTAACACATCCGATGCGATAAAAACGACGCCTGCGATAGAGGACGATGTGATCTTCTTCGCAACGGAGAGCAGTATGTACGCCGTTAGCATGGCAGGAGACGAGGTCTGGAGCCGTGATCTGAAGAGTACGATCTCCTCACCTGCGGTTGCATACGGAAAAGTGTATATCGGCTCATCATTCTCCGTGAAGAAGTTATACTGCCTCGATGTGAGCAATGGAAGCGAAATCTGGAATAGGTCTGTGAATGGCGCAATTCTGTCATCTCCTGCTGTCGCTCATGATACGGTCTACTTTGGGGTCAATGCCGGAGACGGTACGGTATACGCACTGAACGCAACCGATGGTTCCGTGCGATGGAGCCACGATACCGGCGACTACATCATGTCCTCGCCGTCAATCTCTGACGGGGTCGTGTTCATCGGATCGGATACCGGATATCTGTATGCATTCGGCACGCCTGAGAAATTCTGGGATGGTAATGCTGTGCTGCTCCAAGGCGAGACACTGAACGTAACCGCAAGAAACAGCAGCGCAGACACAACTAACTACACGATCAGCCGCACCACAGCACTCGGCGCACTCGCCAAAGCCGCGGGATATGGGGATTTCAATTTCACGATCAATGACTCCCATCTTGCATTTGCAGACTCTATTGCAGATGTCTCGAACAATGAAGCAGAAGGCGAATACTGGCGCTATCATGTGAATTATCATTTGGACAATCCGGTGCCAACGATCGGTGCGGATAAGTTTGAGTTAAATGCAAGCGGCACTGCCCGCGATGTGGTCACGTTCTACTATGGCAGTGACGAGACCACGCCAGAGGACGCGAGCGTTGTGATCGAGATCACGACCCAGATCATCGCAAAAAAACCTGAAGCGATCTTCATCACGGTCGAGCGCCGCGATTTCATCGAAAATGTCGCTGGAATGAGCAATCTGAACATCACGCTTCTTCATCCCTCTAATGTCCGGAGCGGAATCGATCTCTCCGGATACGACCTGATATTCCTTGAGCATATCAGTGGTACACCCGCAGAAAACCTGAAAAGTCCGATCGAGACTGCGGATGCAAGCGAAATTCCAATCATCTGCATCAATTCGGGAGGGTACGATACCCTCTTTGGAAATGTCAACCTGACCGAACACTGGTTCATCGAAGAGTACTGGGGTAACTATGCCGAGGAGAATATCGCACGGCTGCTAACCTATCTTGAGGTTAACTTCTGCGGCTTGATCGGTGACCTGAAAGACCCGGCCCCGGTCCCAAAAGCATACATCCATCATCCGGATACCCCTGAATTATTTTTTGATACAATGGCATATCTCGAGTGGTATGCCAACAACTGCACCGATTACCAGTACGATCCCAACCGCCTGACGATAGGCATCGCAAACTGGTACGAATTCACAAGATCGCCTGATGTAGAGAGACTCATCTACACACTGGAGAACAAAGGGGCAAACGTCATCTCGACCGCATTTACAGGAACTGACGATCTGAAAGAATTCTATATCGTAAACAACGAGACGATTCCGGATACCATCATCTGCACAAAGTCATTCCGGATCAACTATGGCGATCCTGATCAGGGGGTCGCGGATCTTGAAACCCTGGACGTACCTGTGATGCGGGCGGTCCGGCTGTACTACATGGCTCCTGAGGAATGGCGAAACGAGACGAGCCACGGAATCTCGATCATGGACTTAGGCTTTCAGGTCGGAATGCCCGAACTTGACGGTATCATCGATCCGATCGTGATTGCCGGGAAGAACGAATCGGATAGCGAGTACCAGCCAATCGATGAGCAGATCAACTGGACATGCGACCGTGCTATCGGCTGGGCACATTTGAACAGCACCCCGAATAAGAATAAAACGGTCGCGATGATCTATTACAATCATGGCGGTGGCAAGGACAACCTTGGCGCAACTTATGTGAACGTCCCACCAAGCCTCCAAAACATCTTAAACGCCATGAACCTGTCAGGCTACACGGTCAAAGGCAAGATCCCAAACGAGACCGAGCTTGTCAGGATGATGACACTAAACGGCACAAACATCGGGTCATGGGCGCCTGGCGAACTTAAGAGACTCGTTGCATCCGGGACAGCGACCCTGATCCCTGTCGAAACATATCTTGGATGGTTCGGTGAACTTGAGGATGAGCGGCAGATAGAGGTGAACAAGCGGTGGGGTGAGCCGCCGGGAGAGATTATGACGTGGGAGAATGAGACGACAGGAGAAGAGTATTTCGTGATCCCAAAGCTCTCGTTTGGAAACATCATCTTAACACCCCAGCCGACACGGGGCTGGCTTCAGAACAACACGGTGCTGTACCATAACAAGGACATCCCGCCGCACCACCAGTATATTGCATTCTACCTCTGGCTCAAGCAGGAGCGGGAATCCGGCGGGTTTGGTGCGGACGCTATCATGCACTTTGGAAAGCACGGAACACAGGAGTGGCTTCCCGGGAAAGAGTCAGGCTTATCCGCTGATGATTGTTGGCCCGCAATCCTGATCCAGGACATGCCTGTGATCTATCCATACATCGTGGATAACATCGCTGAGGGTACGCAGGCAAAGCGGAGGGGCAGCGCAACGATGATCACGCATCTGACGCCCCCGATCGTTGCTGCAGGGCTATACGGGAATCTGACCAGCCTTTTAGAGACCGTATCGCTTTACATGGCGGATGGTGTTGATGAAGATGTTAAGGATGCGTATAAGAACACGATCATATCGGAATGTAATGAACTGCACCTCAACGAGACCCTCAAGGTCGATCCAGGCGCAATGAATACTACCACATTCGATGCTTTCGCTGTGGAACTCGCAGAGTATCTCTATGAGCTGAAGACCGAGTTCATGCCTTATGGGCTGCATACGTTTGGCGAACCACCTGTTGGCAAACCCGGAGCATCTCTTATCATCTCAATGCTCCGCGACGGGTACAAGCAAGAGGTTGCACGCATGATCGGATATGTGGGTTATCCGGATCCCATGCAGACCGAAAACGAATCAAAACTCGATAACTGCACCATGCAGCTACTTGAGGAGGTGTTTAATGGCACGAATGTCACAGAAGCGCAGGAGATGATTCTCAACAAACAATCGAGTGACGAGCTTACCGCATACCTGAATCGTGCGATCGGATTTGCAGACAACATCTCAGCGTGCGATATCGAGGTTAACCGGACGCTTGAAGGATTTGACGGTGGGTACATCCCGCCATCTCCCGCCGATGATCCGATACGAAACTCCGACGTGATCCCGACCGGAAGGAACTTCTACTCGATGAATCCGGATAGGGTGCCGACAAAGGAGGCGTGGGATGTCGGTATGAATATGTCGGATGCACTCATCGAGCGATACCGGGCAGATCACGGTGGCAAGTATCCAAGGAAACTTGCGATCATACTCTGGGCATGGGCGATGACTGATCAGGGTGTTGTCGAATCCGAGATCCTGCATCTGGTTGGTGCAGAGCCTGTATGGGATCCTGATACTGGAAAAGTGATCAACGTTAAACTGATCAATGGAAGCGATCTTAAACGTCCGAGAATTGATGTTATGGTGGTGCCGTCAGGGCTGCATCGTGATCTGTTCCCCGAGAAATTAAAGCTCATCGATCGTGCGATCCGTCTTGCTGAGAATGCCACCCGGGAGCAGGACGAGGGCTGTGGCGGTAACTATGTTAAAAATAACACACTCGAAATATTCGATAAGCTGAATGAAACAGGAATGTACACTGGAACCGCACCTGGAGAGAATGCGACCTATCTCTCGGTGTCACGGATATTCCTTGAAGCCCCCGGTACTTACGGACCGAATCTCGATTCTGTGGTTGCTGCAAGCGGGACATGGGATAATAACACTGACATCGGAAACGTTTACAAAAGCAGGATGCATTACATCTATGGCGACCGTGTCTGGGGAATCCCGGGTGAGTATATCTTCAAGCTTAATATCGCACAGATCGACGCGATTGTGCATAACACTAACTCGAACCTGTACGGATTCATCGACAACGACGACGTCTTCCAGTACGTGGGCGGGCTTGCAAGCGCATACAAAGCAGTCACGGGAGATGATTTTGATAGCGATAGCATATACGTAACCGACAACCGTGACATAGACGGTGACCCGACCGTATCATCGCTGCATGAGGTGATCCACAAGGAACTCCGCACCAGATATCTAAATCCGGAATGGATTAAAGGGATGCTGGGCGAGGGCTATGCAGGTCCGAGAGAGATGAGTAAGTTCATGGAGTATCTCTGGGGCTGGGAGGCTACGTGTCCCGATATCATCACGGGTACGATGTGGCAGCAGGTGTATGATGTGTACATTGGTGATGCCTACAGCGAGCAGTATGGTATCGACATCGGTACGGCTGCCAGTGAGAGTAATCCTTACGCATACCAGTCCATGCTCGGCAGGATGATCGAATCGATGCGTAAGGGGCGATGGAGTCCGTCAGATGAGGTCCGAAAGACACTGATTTCCGAGTATGTTGAATCGGTGCAGGATTACGGACCATGCTGCTGTATCAACTGCTGTGGAAATCCGGTTCTTGATGATGAGTATATACCAGGACTCATCTCTATGTTCTTAACACCTGAAGATTATGACGCGTATCGTGAAAAGATGTCGGCTGCAACAGAGCGGGACATAAAACCACCTGAAAGTGAACGTACACCGGCACAGGAAGCTAAGCTTGATTCATCCCGCAGTAATGATCACAGTAGTCGTGATAGTACATATCCGCCGGGCTGGCTTGATAAGGATGAGGAGACTGCACAGCAGGCTAAATCGCAGTCCGATGCAAACGAGACCACATCAAATGGTGGAATCGGCAAAGACGTTACCAAGCCTGTGAAATCATCCGGCAAGTCAAATCCGTCTGATAACTATCTCGAAGGATACGAGATGGAGGTCAAGACATCAGAGGAGTTTATGACTGGGGTTGCTGTCTCTGGCGCTCCGATTATGGCGATGATCGCTGTGATTGTGATCCTTGCGCTGATCGCGGTCGGGCTAAGGTTTAAGCGAAGATAGTTTGTAACACCGAAAACATCAGACCCGGGAACTTTGATCCGGCACCACAGAATGTGGCAGTCCGGTTACAGTCCAAAACTACATCTAAACAGTGGCAAGAATTAATCGACGATCACGAATAATCCAGGTGTATCACAAACAACAAAACGAATAGTCCCATGTCTCGACACAACCTTCGACGAAAGCGGTAAAGCCGTGGTCGTCAAGGGAATCGAATTTGAGAGTCTGCGGTATGCGGGCGATCCGGTAGAACTTGCCAGGCGGTACGTAGAGCAGAAAGCCGATGAACTGGTCTTCCTTGATATCTCAGCTTCGACCGATGACAGAGCCACGATGACTGACGTGATCAGAAGGGTTGCAGACGTTGTCACGATCCCGTTCTGTGTCGGCGGCGGAATTGCGAGCTTCTCAGACTTTGAGCGGGTGCTGGGCGCAGGCGCAGACAAGGTCGGGATCAACGCCGCGGCAGTTGAGAACCCGGAACTGATCAAGGAAGTCGCAGGCGCATTTGGGTCTGATAAGATCGTCGTTGCGATAGATTGTAAGCGCAGGTTCGAGGAAGGCGACGGAAAGACGGCAGTTGAGCTTGAAGATGGACGCAGCGCGTGGTACGATGTCGTCATATACGGCGGCAAGCAGCTAACCGGAATCGACGCCATCAAGTGGGCGCAAAAGATGCAGGACTTTGGCGCCGGCGAGATACTACTCACAAGCAAGGATCGGGACGGGACAAAGGACGGCTACGACATTCCCGTGACAAAAACAATCGCCGAGGCGGTAGATATCCCCGTGATCGCATCAGGCGGCGTCGGGACGATGGATCACATCTATGACGCGTTTGTTAGCGGCGCGGACGCTTGTCTTGCGGCGAGCATATTCCACTACGAGACTTACACGGTGGATGAGATCAAGGAGTATCTTAAAGGGCGAGGGATAGGGTGAAAGTTGCGGACCCAGGACTGCTTCGCACCGCCATACCGACGTGTAAAACGTTTTTCGTCGATGTTCAGGATTTAACACAGCATACTTCAAATTGATCCTCTGCTCGCCCGCCTCTACACGCGATTTTGGTGGGCATACCCGGGCAAACCCTTTTGTCCGGGAGTCCTGAGAGTAAGCATCATCAGGACAAACTCAGGTGGCACAAATTCAATGGTGGAACATCACTCACTAACCCAACAAGAATCAGAGATGATATAATGATCATATCCATAGCAAGCGGAAAAGGTGGTACGGGAAAGACCACAGTGGCTGTAAATCTTGCATTGTCACTCTCAAATGTGCAGTTACTGGATTGCGATGTCGAAGAACCAAATTCGCATATCTTCCTTAAACCAGAGATAGATGTGGTACAGTCGACAGGTACAATTGTGCCCGTGATTGATCACGATTTATGCGATTACTGTGGAAAATGTGCGGCTGCATGTGAATATAACGCAATCGTTGTGCTCCCGGCACAGGTCATGGTCTTTTCCGAACTCTGCCATGGCTGCGGTTTATGCTCCATGGTCTGCCCGCAGGATGCGATTAGCGAGGAGACAAGAGAGATCGGTGTTATCAAGAAGGGGAGAAGTGGTGACAACATAGAACTTGTGTATGGGCTGCTGAATATTGGCGAGATCATGGCAGCACCCCTGATAGACCATGTCAAAGAGGAGATCAATCCGGAAAAGACCGTGATTATTGATGCACCCCCTGGAACTGCGTGTCCTGTGATTGCCGCGATTGCAGGTAGCGATTACTGTATTCTTGTGACAGAACCAACGCCGTTTGGGTTGTACGACCTGAAACTAATCGTAGAGGTGCTAAAAGTACTAAAAATCCCTTCTGGTGTGGTCATAAATAAAGCAGGGATCGGAAATCGAGATGTCTACGACTACTGCAAAGAAGAAAGAATCCCGATCTTGCTAGAGATTCCTTACGATAAGAAGATCGCAGAGTATTATTCGGAAGGCGTACCTTTTGTGAATGCGATCCCTGTGTGGAAGAACCGGTTTGCAGGAATGATTGATGAAATCCGGGGTGAATTATGAAGCAGATAACCATCATAAGCGGAAAAGGCGGCACAGGTAAGACGACACTCGTTGCATCGTTTGCAGCCCTCGCAGGGGACTTGGTTATTGCTGACTGCGATGTGGATGCGCCCGATCTTCATCTGCTGTTGCATCCGGAGATCGTGAAAAGAGAGGAGTTCAAGGGCTTAAACGTTGCAGCAATTGATAAATCAAAGTGTGTGGAATGCGGGATATGCGCGGAAGCATGTAGATTCAAGGCGATATCGGACACAAAATCCGGTTATGCGGTCAATCCAACACGCTGCGAGGGATGCGGCGTATGTGTCTTTGTGTGCGATTCGGATGCGGTCAGGCTGGAAGAACGCGTCTCGGGGCATGCGTTCATCTCAAAAACGAAATACGGGACGATGGCACATGCGCAGTTGAATATCGCCGAAGAAGCGTCCGGAAAACTGGTAACCGTTGTCAGGAATAATTCCCAGCGGGTTGCGGAAGCAGAGGGCGCGGACCTCATTCTGATCGATGGGTCACCCGGCATCGGCTGCCCTGTGATTGCGTCCCTGACAGGCGTGGACATGGCACTGGTCATCACCGAACCTACTATGTCGGGACTGCATGATCTTGAGCGAATTCTGGATGTGACCAGGCATTTTAAGATTGCGTCAGTTGTCTGCATCAACAAGTACGACATCAATGAAAAGAACAGCAGGACGATCGCCGGGTTTTGCCAGGAGCGCGGGGTTACGATTGTTGGGAATATCCCTTATGATCCGGTGGTAACCGAGGCGATGGTCGCGGCCATGCCAGTTGTTGAATTCTCAGATGGGGCAGTATCGGACGCGATAAAAGAGATCTGGGAACGCATAAGGTGATTCTCTAACACACCGATCCGGAGGCTCATCGGAGCGCCCGCCGATGTGTCGCTGTTATCGCGACTCTTGCCCCATCCGCAGAGATCGAGACACTTGATACTGCATGGATTGCGGCTCGGAGCAACTCACAGCCACATCCGTCAAGCAGTCTATGGGTTCTGCGTGCCTGATCGCGACCAGGCAATTGTGTAGCGGGAGTTGATATGTCAGGCGAAGAACACCGTGCTGGAATAAACCAGAGTCGATCTGCTGATCAAAAACCTCTCCGATAGGTATAATTAGATTGAACCGTACTGTAAAATGAATATGTTAAGGTGATAATAATTGTACGAAATTCCACGAACATGGTTGATACTTGTACTATTCGGAACGATGGCGATTGCCGCTGTAAGCACACTTCCCGGATCTGGATTGGGCTTAAGTTTAGCCTCGATTCTTGTGATATGGCTGGCTACGCTGGTGCTGGTGGCACTTACCGGATTTGCCGCACGAGACCGCACCCCGAACACAGGGGGGGAAACAGAATCCGAGCAGAGATTAGAGCGCACAAACGAATTAATCGCCAAAAACGACGAATTAAAGGAGTCGTTTAATGAGAAAACCGAGTTTTTCTCCAGAACCGTGGCGGAATTGCGCATCCCGCTGACATCGATCGATGGTCATGTAGAGCTGTTAAGGGATCGGCATCTTGGCAAGATAACAAAGGAACAGAAAGAGAGTCTGGACGCCATAGATCAAGAGATCAATCACATCACACGGATGATTATTGATATCATCGAATTTAACAACCTTGTGTCAAAAAACACGCAATTAAAAGAGGAGAACGTTTCATTTGACCACATTATAAACGAGGTAACTGAGTATATGCAGCCAACGATCGATATCAAAGGAATCAAGCTCCATAAAACGATATCACCAGACCTGCCAACAATTCGTGGTGATCAGCAGCGGCTAACCCATGCATTTGCGAATGTCATCGGCAATGCGATTAAATGTACGCTGGAAAACGATATCACCATAACCGCAGACGCTGAAAATGGCGAATTGCTAATATCAATCGCAGATAGCGGCATCGGGATCCCGGAAAGCGCGCTCGATAAGGTGTTTGATCCGTTCTACAAGGTGGACGCCACATCAAAAGGAACCGGTCTTGGGCTACCCACGGCAAAGAAAATCATCGAAATGCACGGCGGAAGAATCTGGGTAGAGCGTGGGGGGGCGAAGAAGGGGAGCGTTTTCCGGTTTGCGATTCCCACCTCATAAAGTCAGTTTGGCAGCCTCAGCGAACCCAATGACAAAAGACCAATAAGACCCAAAAAACCCTTCTGTGCGAGATTGTTGCGCAACCGCGATTTCCCGCGGTGACAGCAGTGACTCTGGACACGGTAGCAAGAAAGTATAGCGCCATAGTAGAAGTAAAAGTCGAAGAGAACAGATGAATCAACATGGACCTCATCGATGTTTTTCTGGTGAGCATTAGCCCACTTGGAGCCGGGGTTGGCGTCCCGATGGGGATCGTTGGTGGTATCAACCCTGCCGCAGTGATCTTTGTGTCATCTATCGGGAATTTACTGCCGATATTTTTGTTCTACCGGATCATCGATGTAATAAAGAGGTTCAAACGTATTTCGTGGTATCTTAACAGAGCACACGAAAAGACCGAGGGATATACCACAAAATACGGCAGCATCGGAATCGTTCTGGCAACACCGACATTTGGCGGATACTTCACTGGAATCGGCGCGGCTCTGATCGACATATCGCTGCACAAGACCCTGCCCGCGCTTTTTGTGGGGCTGCTGCTTCAGGGCATCATATTTACATGGCTAACATACCTTGGCATTGATGCATGGGAATGTTTCCGGGGATATCTCCGGATTTGAGGATCCGGTCGTAGCAAGGAAGATTGGCTCTCTGGTATCTTGAGTTGCAGTGACCAACGCTTATAAAGAGGTTGCCCATTTTATCCGAATCTTCCCACTTTGATTTAGGAGATTTTCCGAGAATTTAGTTCATTTATAGGCAGTTTTTATCACGAATTACGCGTTTGGACGAATGACACAAATTTATTCCGATTTAGCATTCGTGTCATTCGTTTATTCGTGCCATTCGTGATCTCTACGCCTCCAATGCCCACCGGCACAATTCATCTTGCGAGCTGCTTGTAACTCAAATTACCATAGAGCCATAAAAATGGTGTGTAAAATGGCTGAACGTTATAATGTATATGCCATAAAAAACCGCTGATGCGCCTAAAGACCTTTTACCATGTACACGCCCTCCCGCACATACCCCCGCTT
Source organism: uncultured Methanosarcinales archaeon (assembly GCA_965369365.1). GTDB lineage: Archaea > Halobacteriota > Methanosarcinia > Methanosarcinales > Methanogasteraceae > Methanogaster_D. The sequence goes on along the minus strand of CBDUQO010000023.1, from coordinate 3,678 downwards.
CCGGTAGTACTCACGCACGCCAATGCCGCTTGTGACCGCTATTTTTTCAAATCCGTGTGCTGACGCAATCTCTTCTGCCGCATCAAGCAGTTTCTCCCCGTAACCCCGGTGCTGCCACTGGTGCTTGCCGGGATCAGTGCCTATGCTCACCATCCCGCCGTACACCACCAGTTCGCGCACGAGAGCCGCCCCTGCAAGCTCCACCCGGTGCGGGGAATATGGAAATCGCAGGCGAAGAAACCCGATAAGGACGCCGTTTGCCACGTCCTCAAACGATATGAAGTGCTCGGTGCCGCCACACGCCCTATAGGTCTCAACGAGCAGCTCGATTGCCTCATGTTCCGGTGCTGGCTTTATGCCACGAAGCGTTGCATGACCGACCTCGCGGCACCGGATGCACCGACACGATCCCCCCTTCTGCCACAGCCGCGCCTCTGCAAGCTGGCGGATATTGCCTTTGGTGACACCGGCTATGATCTGCTGCGCGGGTATGTCTCGCTGAATCCGCTGCATTCGCACCCATTTCGGGAGCAGGCGTTTGATCTCTGCGAGCAGTTCCACCGCATCGTCGTTCTCAAGTGACCTGTAGCTACCGTCCTTCCACCACTGATGCAGCACGGTTCCCTCGGTCACGAGCGTTGGATATATCTTCAGATGATCCGGGCAAAACGACGGATCGCCAAAGATCGTCTCAAACATCCGGAGATCGTCGTCAATACTCGATCCGGGCAGCCCGATCATCACATGGAACCCGACTTTGATCCCGCTGTCCCGAAGCCGCGTGTTAGCATCGATTGCGTCCTGCACGGTATGCCCGCGGTTGATCAGCTTCAACACACGATCATAGATGCTCTGAACGCCTATCTCCACCTTTGTTGCACCCATCTCAAGCAGACGGTTAATTTCACCAGTCGCCAGGGCGTCAGGTCTGGTTTCAAAGGTAATTCCGATGTTCCGGACCCGTGCCGTCTCGTTTGTGGCTATAATGGTTTTAAGGTCCTGATCATGATCCGGATTGGGGTCCGGGGCGGGGTCAGAGTCGTCCGGGTCATGTTTGCCAGAGCTTGCGAAGCCTGTAAAATCGTTCATAGCCTCAAGACACCGCCCGACAAACCACTGCTGGTAATCCGGCGGTCTGGCAGTAAACGTCCCACCCATAACAATCAGTTCAGCCTTGTCAACTGGGTGCCCGATCTGGTGCAGCTGCCGCAGGCGGTTCTCAACCTGGGCGTACGGATCATAGCCGCATGAGATCGCACGCATAGTTGCAGGCTCTCTTCCCATGTAGCTCTGCGGCGTGTTGAAAACGGAGGCAGGACCGCCCGGGCACGGAATACATGCGCCATGCGGGCATGGATATGGTGAAGTCATCACAGCAACCACTGCGACGCCTGACACCGTGCGGACCGGCTTTCGCTGGAGTATCGGGACCGCAAGCACCCGCTCGTCTGCATGGCAGACTGCAAGGACGTCAGCGTTCTTTGGAAGGCTTGAAAGTTTGTACTTGGCACTGACCTGCTTCTTCGCGGTATTAAGCTCCTTTTCGGTTGTTATTTCATGATGCAGGATCTGATCAAGGATCTCACGACATGCGGATTCAAATGACCGGTGGATCTCGTTCATCTGAACCTGCGGGTTGTTGTTACCTGACCCTGATGCAACCTGCATTTCACAGACACGATTTCCCGTATCACACCGCCAGCACAGACCCTGCAGCCTCGGTTCCTGCTCCGAAATCGGAGACGACCCCGTGCCTGTGAAGAACCGATTCAAGCATCTGGATCGTGATCAGGAGGTCCTTTGGTCCGAAGTTGCCCATGCTCCCGATCCTGAAGATGTTGCCCTTGAGATGCGCCTGCCCGCCAGCGATCAGTATCTTGTGAGCAAGCATCTCCTTCTTCATCTGATCAAATGCAATGCCCGATGGCACCTTCATCGCTGTAACGGTGTCTGAGTACCTGCTCAGTTTATCCGGCTCTGGGAACATCTCAATTCCCATCGCATTCGCCGCAGCACGCACCGCCGCAGCACCCGTCGCATGCCTCTGCATCCGTGCAGGGAGCCCTTCCTCGTGTGCGATCCGGAGCGCCTCCTGCACCGCATAGAAGAGCGGAATCGACGGCGTGTACGGCGTCTGACCCTTGCCAGCACTCTTCTTGTGCGCTTTGAGGTCCAGATAGTACGGTGGCTTTTGCACATCTTCCATCTTTTCAAATGCGCGCTTGCTCACCGAAACCGCTGCAAACCCTGGAGGTGCACCGATACACTTTTGCGAGCCAAGAATTGCTATGTCTGCCCCCCATTTATCCACAAGAACCTCTGATCCACCGATTGAGGTGATTCCATCCATGATGAAAAGTGCATCGTGCTTTTGTGCCAGTTTCCCAACCTCCTTTGCAGGATTGAGCATCCCGACCGAGGTCTCGTTGTGCACCATTGCGACCGCGTCCGCACCCTCTTCGAGTGCAGCTGCCACGCGGTCCAGATCGATCGGATAGCCCCATTCCGACTCGATCGGAACCGCGTTTCCATATAACCCACCAATATCGCGGAACCGCTCACCAAACTTACCGTTCACGGGTGTGACGATCGTCTCGTCCCGATTAATCAGGTTTCCGATCGCAGCTTCCATCCCGCTGGTGCCTGAGCCGCTCAGGAGCATGATGTCGTTCTTTGTCCGGAACATGTCTGCAAAGAGCGCTCTGCACTCGCCAAACAGTTCCGCGAACTCCTCGCCGCGGTGGTTGATGACTGGTTTTGCCATTGCACGCAGGATGCGTGGCACGACCGGGACCGGACCCGGGATCATGATTAGTGTGTCTTCTATGTTCATGGAAATCGCACCTGTGTCGTTCTTGTGTTATGTAGTTGGCGCGGGGCATCCAAAAAGTTATCGGATGCCTACACCGCGGCTACAACGATCAGATCATGCAGAAAATTGAACAACCCTAAAAAAACTGATGAAAATGCCATGTACGCCCAGAACGGGGTTATCTCACGTTTACGCATGTAATAATAGCCGGTGGCGAGTGTCGCCCATACCATGCTGAAGAACAGAACCGCGCCATAATCACCAATCGCAACGAAAAAACGAAGCAACGGATTACATTCATAGAATAAACCACTTTGCAAGTGGTAAATAGTTAACGCGTACGTCATAGTGCTGAATACAAAGCCGAGCAGGAATATAATATCCAGAAACCGAAGCTTTACTCTCATGTTTCTCTGCGCGGGATGACCACACCGGCACTGCCTGAGCCGACGAGGGATTGCGCCCTCCATAAGGATATTGTTGCTGTGTCTGCTGCGGATCGTTTCATTGTATGCATCTCACTGGTATGTATGTGCTTTTTCGCTGTTGTTTTCGATGATATATAAACGTTTTGTCAGTAAACACTTATCTAAAATAACAAATCAACAGCAATAATTATCAACCGTTGAGGCAAAGATAGACTCTTGCTTGTTCCGATCGGCGGAAAACAGGACACAAACTCGACAAATAGAAGTACAATTAGATATGCGCAAGTGGTGGAATATTAACGAGGTTAACGGATTTGTCGTTTAGTAGCGCCATTTTTGATAGTTGCGCTTACCCAGAACCATTTCGGCGTTCCCAGAAAATGTGGCTCTATGGTAATTCGAGTTACAAGCAGCTCGCAAGATGAATTGTGCCCGTGG
>CBDUQO010000022.1:0-16836 GCA_965369365.1 uncultured Methanosarcinales archaeon | reverse complement strand
ATCTGGCAATCCGGGAAATCCTGAACCATCCGCTACAGATTCAAGCTCTGTCGTCGGGATATCAATTGAATCGGCAGAAGCTCCACCCGTGTCAGTGACCGCGGAATCTTCAGGTAGCCCTGGAAAGTCCGCACCCGCGGATGTAGGTTCAGGTTCAAGCTCAGGAGTCTCGTTATCCATCGAATCTGCTGAATCATACAACCCATCATCATCATCTGGCAATCCGGGAAATCCTGAACCATCCGCTACAGATTCAAGCTCTGTCGTCTGGCTATCAATTGAATCAGCAGAATCCCCGCCAGTGTCAGTGACCTTGGACTCTTCGGGTACTGCATACGATGACACTGGAATCTCAATAACCGTATCGATTTTCTGCGTTTCACGAGACACCTGTTTTGGCTGCGTTTCGGTTGCATCGACCGTTGTTACTTCGATTTCTGCCGGTTCAGGCGTTGTTTCAGGTTCGACAACTGCAACTACCTCATCTACGTTTTTGATCGGTGGGATTGTTTCAGGTTCTGCCCGCACTAACGCCTCGTTCACTGTATCAACAACTTCATCCTCGCAGGCATCATATTTCCGATCCTGCTCGTTATCGTGCATCTTTCTCAGAATATCGAGTGCCATCACCGCAACGTCTCTATTCTCACGGAATAACACGTCGTCTTCAAGCATTGTCCGCACGTTTTCGAGCCGGACATAGTCAGTAAGTAGATCAATCGTTTTGAGCACGCCTCTGAGCTCGGCATAGTTTGTAGGAGCGAGAATATCCGTCAGTAGCGTCGTTATGTGCTGATCAATATCATTTTCAGTATTATTCCGCATACTACGCCCCGTATACTAATACGGGCAGAATCGCATAAATAGTTTTGTATGCGGGGGGTGGGATTCGAACCCACGAACTCCTACGAGAATAGGCCCTGAACCTATCGCCTTTGACCTGGCTGGGCAACCCCCGCGCCGGGGTTTTCAGTCAACAATACTTAGGTATTTGTCCAGTACCTTTGCTTTGCTTTTAACCTCATCGATAGACCTCGTAACAAGTTCGACGATTGACATTGAGCCATCAGACTCAGCTGTAAATATGAAAGAGTCCGGACGTGTCCCAACGGTGATGGCACCTTCGAGTTCACATACGGACTCGCACAACTTGCAGAGCGAGCATGACGGTTCATTGGTCACCTTGATCAGGTCCCCATCTACCACCAATACGCCGCGGGGGCATACATCCACACACATACTACACGCGTCACACGCATCCGTGATCTCAATCTGCGGCACACTCTTGTACCCGCATGCAATGCCTGCCTGCCATTTTGCATGATCGTGTCCAATGCCAGGTTTGGCGATCGCTTCAAGTGAGATGCGTTGTCCTTTGGTCAGTTTGATGATTGGTACTACCTCAGCTGCCACAACCAATGGATCGGAGGATACCAGTTCAGTGGAATACACCATCTTCGGACCCTCTGCTGACAATGTGAGTGAAACCTGGCAATGTGGACATCCTTCTTCACCGCAGTCGCACTCCGATGGTAGGATGTATGAATCCAGGTCTGTCGTGAGTGGAACCAGCCCAAGGCGGAGCGCAAGCTGCTCATCGAAGAGCACCGAGGTGTTATCATAGATGTTTACATAATCAATTGCAATTGTGGGCACCTCTGCAAGCATACACCGCCTGATGCTGTTTACGAACGCAGGCATCGCGTCAGTTAGTACGAATTCTGCCTTACGATCACCAAGCTCGATGATTTCCACATTCATTTGAGATGTCCTTGTGCCTTGAGGTGTGCATTAATGTGTGCTACACTCTTGTATTCGCCGCCCTTCGCTCTCCGGTACATCTTGCAGTAAACGCCCGGCGAAAGCGTCTCGTTGCTGCGTAGTTCCTTGAGGCGAGCGCGAAGCGCGCGAATCTTAGTAATCCATGCTCGTTTTCTGGGCGTTCTGGCACCCTTTCTACCTTTCCGTGATCCATGTCCCGACCTGTGCCCATATCTTAATTTTTCGTCTCTCTGGCGGGCGCGACCGCGGCTGACGCCTCTCACAGGCTTTGCCATGATTGCGTTCGATTCGATCAGATCCCTGACATCGCCCCGTGTGGTTGCATGGGCTATACTGGTTGCTTCGTCCGGGTCTAGCCATACCCGATGTACACCGACACCAAGGACGTTTGCAGCGATACGTCGCTGAGTAGTAAGATCTGTCATTCTACCTCCGCCTCCTTTGGTAGTGGATTCAATATCCTGATTCCAAGACCTGTGGCAGTCTCTTCTATAATCTGCCGTTTTCGCACGCCAACAGTGCGCGCGATTCGAGCAACCTGGTACAACGGATCAACCAGTTGCACATCACCCGGATTTCGCACCAACACCTCTTCATAACCTGATGGGTGCAGTCCCTTGACCGCGCGTGGGCTGCAATAGCCGGTCTGCACGACCGCGCCCTTTGAAGCAATCCGCTTCCGCAGTTTGCTCTGCAAACCTCTTGGACGTCGCCAGTTATCATCCAGTTTCTTTTTTTTGTGAGAATCTACCCGCTTAAACGTCGGTTTTTTACTTTTTTGTCGTTTTCTGATCTTTAACGCCCGTTTGATTACATCATCCATCATAACCACCTTATTTAACCGCTTCCAACATCTCTTTCCCGACTACATATATCCCATCCTGAAACACTCTTGGGTCGCGGGCTTTGATCCGGGTTGCCTGTTCGATGTTTGCCGCAGTCTGCCCTACGGACTCCTTGTTGATACCTGTGACGACCACCTCGTCGCCATTCAATGCCACGTCGACTCCAGAATGTATCCACGCTGTTCGATCCTTCTTCTCGCCGAGAAAGTTACCTATTATTAGTCTGTTGCCATCGACGCGTAATTGGATCGGAAAATGGGCATACACCATCTTCATCTGGTATCTATATCCACTCAGGACTCCGTTAATCATGTTCCGGAGGTGTGATGCGAGCGTGCCAACCATCGCTTTCTGCTTCTTTCGCACAATAGTAGCATCGGTATCGACATATATATTTTGTTCGATCAGTTGAATAGTGAGGTGTGGATACCATAATTCACGGGTGATCGATCCACTTGGACCGGACACAGTAACCGCCTTTCCGTCGATCGAAACATCCACTTTATCTGGTATTGCAATCGTTTTTTTGAGTTCTTTCGCCATTATTCCACCTAATACACATAAGCGAGGAGCTGCCCCCCAACCGCATTCTTTCGAGCATCATAGTGCGATAATATTCCACGAGGTGTCGTCAATATCAGAGCACCGAAGTTTCTTGCCGGTAAAAATCGTTTCTCCCAGCTCTCAAGATCGGTTCGCTTGACTGAAAATCTTGGCTTGATCACCTTGCAGTCGTTAATCTTTCCGTTGAGGCGCACCCTAAAGACGCCTGCTTTTCCATCCTCAATACGTTCGTATTCATCAATATATCCACGGCTCTGAACCACGCTCAACACGTTGCCGATGAGTTTTGAGGCGGGACGTATGATGCATTCGTCCTTTCCAGTCCTCTCTGCATTTCGTATGGTTGATAGCGCGTCAGCGAGTGGGTCAAGTAGTACCATTAAATCCACCTCATATCAATTGTATTTTTCAAATCCCATGTCTTTTGCGATCTCTCTGAAACACTGACGACAGAGGTATATACGGTATCTTCTGACCAGCCCTTGTTTCCTGCCACACCGCTTGCACACATTCACCGCCCCGCCCGTAGTAGTATGCTCACTCATTCGAGCACCTCTAAGTTGTATCGGTCGCGCATCCACGGACACGCATCCTTCGCGGTCAATCGGTGTTTATGTGATAGTTTTTGCTTTTGGATTTGGCGCCTGCTGACCCGATAACCGGGTCGCTTGAGACTCACACAGACATCCATTCCAAAGATTCCAATATCCGGATCATAAGCCATATTCGGGAAATCCGTGTGCTCTTCGATACCAAAAGACATGTTACCAGTAGCATCGAACTGTGATGCATATATTTTGCGATCAACAGCGGCAATCGCGGCGTCAAGGAATGTGTAAGCCTTCTCTCCGCGAAGTGTGACTTTGCAACCGATTGGCTCTCCCAGCTTGATACCATACGTGGGAATGCGTGACTTTGAGAGTGTTCTCACGTTTTTCTGGTGGGTAATTTCGAAAAGAATGTTTTCGGCATTTATCAGGCGCTGCCCACTCTCGCCAACTCCAAAATGTACAGTTACCTTATCAATCTCGATCTCACGCATCTTGGTTTCAGTCAATCACATCACCTTTTTCATCAGGAAGTTTTATTTCAGGAGCGTTTTTGCCGATCACAAACACATAGTCCTCTACAGTCTCAAAATCATACGTGCTCCGGAGCGACACCATATTTGGCATCGAGCTTCGTACCTTTTTGATCTCCTTGATTGTTGCAAGTTCTCCTGAATGTGCCCCGCCAGTGATCAATGCGAGGTTGCCGGGTTTGTACACAAAATGCTGGAGAACCTTTCGCTCAGGAATCGAAACAAGTATTGTATCGGATGTGCGATAGGAAAATTCATCTGAAATGATATTCGAACCGTCGTGGAGATTTAGCTGGGTAGCCCCACCTTTCACGTTCGTTTTGTCAGTGATCCGGTACAATTTAACACCCGAATCGGTGACTTTATGAAGCATAAATCTCTGTTTTCGGTCTAGAAGGACTCTGTACGATGTATCGGTTTTCGGCATGGTTATAACATCGAAAAGCCCCACCGGAAATCTATAATCACGCACAATGTTGCCATCGACCATGACACTGCCATCATGCAGTATTCTCTTCGCCTCTTTGCTCGAATTTACGAGTTTTAACATATCTCGCAGAGCCACTAGTAACGGAATGCTCTTTGATTCGGAGTGCGGTCCCGGTGTGGATTTGACAACGAATTTATGTGTCTTCCTCGATATGTTCCACGATTTTGGTGCTGAAAGTCTTTTTTGGTGCCTGCTCACTAAAATCACTCCTGCATGAGTGCCTGCTCTCTCATCTCATCATCAAGATTCAGTTTGGTTATCATAACGTTCGATGGATACACGGGTCTTGGAACCTCTTCGCCGTTCGCCTTAAATAATGTTGCGGCATCGATTGCAAGCGTGCCATCCTTAAGATGAAGCCGTTCAACCTTCCCTTCTTTGCCTGCATATTCACCGCGCATGATTTTTACAGTGTCTCCGGTACGAACGCCAAACGTTCGCCGCCCATATTTCTCCCGCAGCGAATTACTTAAATGGGCTCTCATAAATTTTTGTCTTTTGTGCAGAGGGGCTTGATATTGCGCTTTCCTCTGCTTTCGCGGTTGTTTGGATTTCATGATCCTTACAATTTGTTGCTATGGTATATCTATGTTTCCGATGCTGCTGACTGCTGGCTTATGCGTCGGCGGACAGAAAAATGTGACACGTATATTCTGCAAAAACCGGATGGGCAAACACCTGTAGGTTACACTCTTACACCTGCCTACCACAACTGGTTTATGTCGTCGCCACATATATTGTAGGGGGGTTAACCTCAGGCAACATGGAACCGATATACATCTTTGCATTGTTTACACTGGTCCTTACGGCAAGTATCCTTGCACAGATGCTCAGTAAAATCGTGCGCATACCAAGCATCGTGTTTCTACTTGCTGCAGGCATCCTGCTCGGACCGGAATGTATTGGGGTCATCGACCCACACATATATGGCGATGGCTTGAGACTGGTCGTCACGTTTGCAGTGGTAATCATCGTCTTTGATGGTGGCATCAACATTGATATCAGGCACCTGCGCACGGTGTCGCGTAGCATGCTTACCTTAGTCAGCGTCGGTGTGCTGATCACCATGATCGGCGGTGCAGTCGTCGCGCATTGGTTAGCAGGACTTGACTGGGGCTTTGCGTGTCTATTCGGTGCGCTGGTGGCGGCAACCGGTCCAACGGTTATTGTGCCTTTGATGCAGGATATGCGGGTTAATAACCGGATACGCAGCATTCTGGAGCTGGAGGGTGTATTCAATGATGCAATCAGCATACTCCTTGCCGCAGTGATCTTTGAATGGATCACGATGTCGCACCCGACCGTTGAATATGGAATTACCACGTTCCTGCTACGCATCGCAATCGGCGTGACCGTTGGGCTTAGCATGGGGCTAACCTGCACATTTGCACTATCGCAGACCCGAGTCATCACAAAGCAGCTGGTACATCTAACCACCATGTCCTTTGTTCTAATTACATATACGATCGCAGAGATGCTTTCTCGCGAAACAGGCATATTAGCGGTGGCAATTGCCGCAATATATATGGGGATGGCGGATGTGCAATATAAGGAGGAGGTGCGGGAGTTCAAAAGTTATTTATCAATTATTTTGCTCTCGGTTATCTTCATACTCCTTGCTTCAATGCTGCAATTCGACAGCATCGCATCATTGGGTGTGCGCGGCGTACTCATTATCGCGGCTCTCATCTTCATTGTGAGACCAACCGCGGTCTTTGTGTCCACCATCAATTCACCATTGCGGTTCAACGACCGATTGTTCATCTCTGCAATGGGTCCGCGAGGTGTGGTGCCTGCATCGATGGCAACCTATTTTGCACTCAATATCACTGACGTAGATGCCGGTGATACCATCATGGGGCTTGTATTTTTATGCATCATCATCACAGTAGTACTAACGGGTGTGTTTGCCAGACCGATTGCAAAAAGACTTAAGGTGATACCAATGGAGATATTGATCGTTGGCGGTGGCGGTGTCGGGAGCACGCTTGCGCATCGTCTAACCCGAAGAGGGGAGAACGTGGTCGTGGTCGACCCGGATATTGAGCATTGCAAGCAGCTGGAGAAGTTTGGTATACCTACCGTGCACGGGGATGGTGGGGATATTACAGTACTCCGGAAGGCTGGCATAAAAAACGCCAAACACCTTGTGGCGACCACAAATCAGGACAGCACGAATATGCTAATATGCCAGGTTGCAAAGAGCAAGTTTGGGTTTGGGGAGGGCAAACTCATTGCACGGGTGAATGACCCGAAGAACCTGTCAACATTCCACGATCTTGGAATCAAGTCGATGAGTCCGATTGCATCAACAGCCGCGATCCTTGACCATCTGATCGGGCACCCGAGTCTGTTCTCAATGTATGAACTTGGCGAGCACGGTGATATCGTCGAGGTATCGGTAACTAATCCTGAGATGATCGGAAAATCGATAAAAGAACTTAAGATTCCGATTAACTCAATAATCGTGCTGATCCACAGAGGTGACGACACCCTGATCCCGCACGGTGACGCGGTCATCGAAAACGGGGATCGTATCACGATCATGGGGAAGATGAAATCCGTGAGAAAGGCTGTTGATATGTTCAGGTAGTTGTGGGAGTCCCGGGGTGTGCGAGATTTGACGCCGCGCTGATGCAAAAACCACCAGTCGCAAAAGATTTATCATCCTGACACTAATGATTGTGCCGAGGATGAACTATGACACAGTATAAAATCCCGGTGATCCCGGGCGATGGTATCGGTCCTGAGATAATTGCTGAAGGAAAAAAGGTTCTTGACGCCGCAGGCGAGGTGTACGGATTCGATATCGACTGGACCCGGTATCCGCATGGCGCAGAGCATTATCTTGAGACCGGAGAACTCATGTCAGAGGATACGCTTAAAGAACTGTCCGGATATGACGCAATCTATCTTGGATCGATCGGGGACCCGCGTATTCCGCCGGGCGTGCTTGAACAGGGGATTCTCCTAACCACACGGTTTTATTTTGATCAGTACATCAACTTACGACCCGTAAAACTTCTGAAGGGGGTCGCTACTCCGCTGAAGGACAAGGGACCTGAAGATATCGATTTTGTCGTGGTGCGGGAGAATACCGAAGACCTGTACATCGGCGTTGGTGGGCATGCCACTGCTGGCAGGAGCCACAGTACCGCGGAGATTGTGCGTAACCTCTACCAGGTAAAGTTCGACCTGGACGTTGAGACCGATGCTGATGAGATCGCGTACCAGATCGGGCTGATCAGCAGGCAGGGGAGCGAGCGCGTAATCAAGTATGCATTCGAACTTGCATCCGGTCCCACACGAAAACAGCATCTTTCGTCAGTTGACAAGGCAAACGTGATGACTGACATCTATGGATTCTGGAGAGAAGTCTTCACATCGGTTGCAGATGACTATCCTAACATTGAGACCGATTTCAATTTCGTTGATGCGATCTGCATGTGGTTTGTGAAGAACCCCGAGTGGTTCGATGTGGTGGTCACTCCGAACATGTTCGGCGACATCATAACCGATCTTGGCGCGATGATCCAGGGTGGACTCGGGCTTGCACCGGGCGGAAACATCAACCCTGCCGGCGTCTCGATGTTTGAGCCGATCCACGGGAGCGCGCCAAAGCACAAAGGCTTGAACAAGGTCAACCCGGTCGCAACGATCTGGGCTGGTGCGATGCTGATCGAGGAGCTTGGCGAGCGCGATGCTGCACAGGCAATCATTAGCGCAATTGAGGCGAATCTCGCCGACGGGAATGTCAAGACGTACGATCTCGGAGGATCAGCCAGCACAAGTGATGTCGGAGATGATATTGCAAGGCGGCTGTCTGCATAAACGCGTGTGATTGCGGATTAAATAACGCTTTTAAGGTCGCATCACCCATAGACCATTAATGACTCCATCAGAGCCAGAGTATACCGGCGATCAGAACAGCGACACCGACGCAGTCGTTCGGTCAGACCCGGATCGAGAACTCAAACATATAGATGAGATCCTCGACAAGTCGGATCGGAAGACCCGGATCGATGACGGGAGTTCTGTTGTTGGGATGTCACCTTCGCCGGTACCAACCTCGGTGCCTCCGCCGTCATCGCCACCACCCCAGCCACCAATCTCGCCACATCCGGCACCGACCTCGGTTCCAACTCAACCACCAAAGAAAAACCCACTAAAAGGATTTTTTGTATATATTGCGATCGTGTTGTTGCTGATAACAGTTATTGGAGTGAGCCTTGCAATGATCCTTGGGGATTTTGACACCCAAGGATTTTATCCTGCCAAAGATCAGGTTGCAGTGATCTATGTGCAGGGCGTGATGATCACCGGTGGGATCCCGGATGGATTTGGGTTTGCAACCTCAGAAAATATCTGCAAGAACCTGAGGATCGCGGCAAAGGACGATAATATAAAAGCAATCGTTCTACGAGTAAACAGTCCGGGTGGTACCCCTGCCGCCGCGCAGGAGATCGCAACCGAGATTGCAAAAGTGAATGCGGACGGCAAGCCAGTGGTGATCTCGATGGCTGACGTCGCTGCAAGTGCTGCATATTACATCTCTGCCCCGGCTGACTGGATAATTGCAAATCCCGACACTATCACAGGCAGTATCGGCGTGGTCTGGGTCTTTGAGAACAAATCAGGATACTATAATGAAGAGGGGATCGAGCACTGGGTTGCGAAATCGGGGGAGTTCAAGGACATGGGCGCGGACTGGAGAAACCTGACCAATGACGAGAAGGAGTATGCCAATGAGGTGGTGATGGATGCGTATGCAAGGTTTGTGGACGCGGTTGTAAGCGGAAGAAACATGACTCGTGAGGATGTGTTAAACCTCTCTGACGGGCGCATATACACCGGCGCAAACGCAGTAGATCTCGGTCTTGTGGACGAGACTGGTAATATGTACGATGCCATTGACGTAGCCGCCAATCTTGGAAACATTACGGGAGAGCCTACTATCACTTATATGAACAAACCATCGATTGCCCAGTTGTTGTTTGGAGAAAATGAGTGCATCAGATAGTATACAGGCTTTGATGTTCCCTGTTAAGCAGGATCTGCTCAACCGTCCCGATGTAAATTATGCACGGTCTGCCGCGCCTCTGCGATGGCTGGAATTCATAAGTAAACGATTCACTTGACTGCCACATTTGATCGATCACATGAAGTAGCGTGATCGCTTCTGCACAGCCCTCAACCACCCCAATCTTTTCATCCATGATCTGACACGCGCACCAGAACGGGCAGGTGTTGCCGATCACGAGTTTAACCGCGCCGCCCGGGGTCTGGGTCATAGTGATGTCCGGGGGGTCTGGCATCGACTCAACAAAACACGAGATCACGTCTTCCAGTTTGTCAAACTCCTTTGAGGTGTCGATGTTTGACTCTTGCAACCATATTTGTGCTGCATTCTTGATAATCGGATCAAAGAGTACACGCGCATCCCGAAACCGTACGTGTGATACCTCTGCCACCGCAGCAACCAGTGCCGGGCAGGAGAACCCCCTATAATTCACATCACATTCTGTTCCATTCATGCTAAACTTGCACCCACGTATTGACATCGTAGTAAACATTTTCATCGATCTTAAAGATTGGGATCGAACCAACAACTTTACAATCAGATACCTCACATAGATACTCAACATGAAATCACATTCCATATTGCTTGTATCGCTACTGGTGGTTGCAGCGATGTTTGCAGGATGCATCGGAGATGACGAAAACGGAGTTGCGCCAACGCCAACCGCGACTGCGACACCTGAGCCAACGCCAACCGTGACTGCGACACCTGAGCCAACCACCACCCCAATAGCGACACCTGAGCCAACTCCAACTGAAACAATCCAGTTAAGACCGCCAAAGCCCATATACCTCGATAAATATGCGATGGCGCCAAAGACTCCGACGATTCGTGCAGGCGAGGCTCTGAACTGGATTAACAATCAGAAATCCCCTATGACTACGTACACACTGGTGAGCGAGGACGGGCTATGGGAGAACCAGTCGCTCAGCTATGGCAAGAAGTTTAAGTACACATTCGACACGCCGGGCAACTACACATATTATTGTTCAGGCTACGGGAATGCGATGCGCGGAACCGTAACCGTAGTTGAGTGATCAGACTTTGTGCAAGTGTTCCGCTGGCAGGGTAAAAGAAACCTGCCAGCAGAATGGTATAAACTTACTTTATCAGTTCGAGACGTTGTCCTTTGACTGCCAGTCGGCAGGACCGTCTTGCAACGCCTCTGATGAGTGCTGAACTCATATCAAGGGCTCTGGCTAATCCCACCATCGAGCGGTTGCCTTTTGCAACCTCATCCTCGATCGCATCGACCATTTCGGAGATTTCAGCGTCGCTCTTAAATGTTATCATGATCAGGTCGCTCATGTCCTTGACCGAACACTGAAAATTCGCATGCAACTTCGAATACGTCGTTGTGTATTCCTTGTCTGGTGTTTTTCCTGGTTCTGGCATACGCCACTGGCTTTCGATCAAACCGCTCTTTCGCAGGATCTCAAGACTCTGCTTGACGTCCGCGCCAATGCGCTCTGAGAGTTCCTGTTCAGTCACCCATCCCTCAGACAATTCATCAAAGACTTCCTTGTGGGTATTTGAGCCAAATGTTCGCAGCAACAATACCAAATCAGAAGGGTCGTTTATAAGTTTTGTTCGCTTTCCCATCGGCGTTGCCATATTTAACTACCTACATCCTTGCCAGATTGTTCAAAAAAGCCTTTGCATCAGTCTCATCACCATACACAAAAACAATATTCATTTCGCCGTTCACTTCGATCACCATTTTGTCAAGCAACTTTCTTCTTGCACGAACCCTAATATTGTTTTCGGTATACATTCGACTTGCATCACTGTAGTATAGATCATGACCATCTTCGACGCGGGAGACTTTAAAACCCATTTTTGTCAGCGTGTCAGTAATATATGACAGTGTAATATCTTCCTCGTATTGCCTTATGATCATATCACACCTCGTTTTTTGGCAAACACCCGTGGAATAGACCAGGAATATTTTAGTATATTGGCTCAAGCTCGTCTATATGGGCAAACGCATCATCAAGCTGTTTTTTCGACTGTTCTCGCTTGTCCATCTCAAAACGAATCGCATTCGCGGCGGCAGCATACAATTTCTCAAGTTCGGGTACCGAATTCAGAGTAAACAGCGATAACACCTTGGGTCTTCCTTTTTTAATAAGAACACCTTTGAAAACCTGCCCGACCTCCGTAGAAAGCTCTTCAACAGTCTTGGTGATCATATCAAGATCAAGATACTTCTTGTCGCCCTTAATGATCAGCATTGCACGGGCGCCTTCGTTATACACATTTGTGGGGAATAAAAGCCCGCTTGGTTTGAAACTCCCGAGAATCGCGGACTTGATCGTACCATCCTTGCCTGCCTCGTAGTAACCCATGGTCCCGATACCGATTCCACCATTCATCACAGTCTTCAGGTCGCCAAGGTCGGTGACCATCAGCATCTCGCTGTTGAGTGCCTCGATTAGGAAGAGCACCCGCATTGCGACCGAGGTGTTGATCTTGTCATAAGCGGATTTGATGTCGCCGGCGTATTTCTTCAGGTACTGGTTATCCACAAGAAGTATCCCGTTGGGTTCTTCCGCGACTAACTCCCGTACACAGAAAGCCGTATTCTGCAGGAATATGGAACCTTCTTCCCTGAACGGAAGTACCGCGATGCAGATGATCTGGGCGTTGTATGCGTTCTTTAATTCTTTCACAAGAAGTGGCGCAAATGATGACCCACTCCCGCCCGCAGTGGAGGTAATGACAAATATAAGATCAAATGACCCTCTTTTGTCTATTTCACTCATAATCTGCTCTTTATTGTCATCAAAAACTTTTTTCCCAAGTGTGCGATTCGCGCCGACGCCATGCAGGTGCGGGACGTGAAAACGGTCCTTCGCAAGTGTGTCGGTCAGACCCTTCAGGTCGTTGATCGCGGTATTGATCGCGATCGTCTTGACCGAAGCTGGAAACTTCTGACGCGAGTAATATTTTGCAAACGTGCCACCGCTTCCGAATGCTTCGTGATTAATCGCATCAAGCACCCGGTTCCCGCATTGCCCAAGTCCGAGAATGAGTATGTTCAGCATATTATTAGTCTCTTACCTAAAATGAATATTCTCTGCGTCTTTTTATGAGCCATAACAGTATTAAGACTATCGGAATTACTGCAAGAATATATATGTAATATTTATCAAAACCTGACCGCTCTGCCCAGAACTCAGCGCTCGCGCTCGCTTCCACATCAGCCCACAACACATCCATATCGATTACGTGCTTTCCTGGCTCGTAAGCGATCATCGTGACCTCATACTCCTCAAAGTCGCCAGACTTGATCGATTCATACACCGGATCTATCTCGCCATCCACCACACGCACATCATCAGGCAGATGACTCTTGATGGTGACCCTGCTACTGGTGGCGTTTCCGGTGTTATCGATCCTGACAGTTACAGGGAACCTGTCCCCGCAGATTATAACGTCGTCGTCAGACTCAATCGTGATCGTAATCCCAAGTTCCGGCACCAAAACCTCCTCTGCCACGATCACGAGCACGTTGCTTGCGGATTCGGATGAATACGATGTGCCTGACTCGCTCTTGTAGTTCAGCAGGGTCGGGTTCAGTTCGTACGTCCCTGGCTCTGCATCAACGATCCTGAGCGCGTAACTGACACGTTCCGTCGCGCCCGCTGCGATGTCATCAAGGGTGGTAGGGCAGCCCTCCATGTACGTCCCCGAGATGGCGGGTTCGTCCAGCTCGATCTCTGATGCAGTCCCATTTCCATCGTTCTTGATCTTGAATGTGACCTCCACCGTCTGCCCTTGCCGCACACTGGATATATCAATCGTTCTTGTGATCTTGAGTTTGGGTACGGTCACAGCTTCGGTCTCATCATCAGTCTCCTCGGGCTCAACCTCGTAATAATTGGTCACTCGCCATTCGTCAGGTCCGGTGACATTGAATTCAACTCTATTGCCCCCCTGCACCGCGAGCACCTCGATATATATGCAGCTACCACGATATGTCTTGTATTTAAACAGCGGGCTATCGCCCTTGTATACTGTGTGCGTCTCTGCAAGCATCCTGTAACTCGAGATGCGAAACTTTGCAGAACGGACAAAGGCATCATTTACCTCAACAACCTCTATTTTTATATCACCGTTAATCTCTACCCCTTCGTTGACCCTCAGATCATTATCAAAGATTGTATGATCTGCTGCCGTAGCCGCCATCGAAAATATCAGCACAAAAAGAGTTGCGATTAATAGACTCCTGACGCCATTCATTGGTATCAGACTGCCGGTTTATATTTTATAAACCTTGCGAACAACCGGGGGGCACCCACGTCAGCACTGTTTGACCAATGCTTTGTCAGGATTGCAGGGCGATGATCCGGGCGGATCAAAATTCGGGGTTTCGGGGTTAGTAGATCGGTTCAAGTTCCTCGATACAAGCAAACGCGTCATCAAGCTGTTTTTTTGACTCCTCGCGCTTGACCTTCTCGGTGCGGATCGCGTCTGCTGCGCTGGCGTACAGGCTGTCGAGTTCAGGTATTGAATTCAGGGTGAACAGCGATAAAACCTTTGCAGGACCTTTCTTGACGATAACGCCCTTAAAGACCTGCCCGACCTCTGTGGACAGTTCCTCGATGGTTTTATTGATCAGGTCGAGATCGAGGTACTTCCTGTTGCCCTTGATGATCACCATCGCACGCGCACCCTCGGTGTACACGTTCGCGGGAAAAAGGAGTCCGCTTGGCTTGAAACTTCCGAGAATGGTGGCTTTGACCGTGTTGCCGTTGTCAGACTCATAAAATCCCATGGTTCCAATGCCGACGCCCCCGTTCATCACGGTCTTCAGGTCGCCAAGATCGGTGACCATCAGCATCTCACTGTTGAGCGCCTCGATCAGGAAGAGCAGCCGCCGTGCAGTCGTTTCATTGATATTGTCGTAAGCGGATTTAATGTCGCCAGCGTATTTCTTCAGGTACTGATTATCTACAAGCAGTATCCCGTTGGGTTTCTCCTCGGTAAGTTCTCTTATGCAAAAAGCCGTGTTTTGCAGGGACATGGATCCTTCTTCCCTGAACGGAAGCACTGCGATGCAGACGATCTGTGCGTTGTATGCTGCTTTCAGTTCCGCCACAAGACGCGGTGCAAACGATGAGCCGCTTCCACCTGCGGTGGATGTGATGATAAATATCAGATCAAATGATCCTCGTTTATCGATTTCACTCATGATCAGTTCTTTGTTATCCTCAAAAACTTTTTTTCCGAGGGTACGGTTTGCACCAACACCGTGCAGGTGCGGAACATGAAACCGATCCTTTGCAAGCGTGCATCTCAGCCCTTTCAGATCATTAATCGCTGTATTGATTGCAATTGTCTTGACCGATGCGGGAAACTTCTGGTTCGAATAGTATTTTGCGAACATGCCGTTGCCCCCGAATGCCTCGCTGTTGATTGAATCAAGTATCCGGTTACCACATTGTCCCAGTCCAAGAATGAGTATATTAAGCATATTACTTTCCCCTCATCTTCCATTTAATAGGAATACTCCCTATGTCTCCTTATAATACCTATTAATAATAAGCATATCGGAACTGCTGCCAGGATATGCGGGTAATATGTAGCCAGACTCGACCGCTCTGCCCAGAACTCGGCACTCGCGCTCAACTCCTCATCAGCCCACATCACATCTATCTTGATTACGTGCTTTCCAGGTTCGTAGGCAATCAGCATAACCTCATACTCCTCGTAATCACCGGGTTTGATTGATTCGTACACCGGATCTATCTCGCCATCCGCGACACGCACATCATCAGGCAGATGGCTCTTGATGGTGACTCTGCCGCTGGTGGCGTTTCCAGTGTTGATGATTCCAACAGTTGCAAGGAACTGGTCACCGCAGATTATAACGTCGTCGTCGCCAGACTCAATCGTGATCCCAATCTCAAGTGTCGGCACCTGAACCACTTTTGCCGCGACTTCAAGCGTGTTGCTTGAGGACTCGGACGAATACGCTGCGCCTGACTCGCTCTTGTAGTTTAGCAGGGTCGCGCCCAGTTCGTACGTCCCTGGTGGCGTATCAACGATTTTAAGATAATAACTACTTCTTTCAGTCGCGCCTGACGCGATATCCTCGAGGGCGGACGGGCAGTTTTCCTGATACGCACCTCTTAGTAGTGGTTCGTCCAGTTCGATCTCTGATGCAGTCCCGTTCCCCGTGTTCTTGATCTTAAATGTGACCTCGACCGTCCCCCCCGGTTCCACATAGCTTCTGTCAAGCGTTCGTGTGATCTCAAGCTCTGGCACAGTCACTGTTTCGGTATCAGGCGTAGACTCAGTTTTAGCATCTTCAGTCTCATAATAGCGGGTCGCTCTCCAACCCTTCGGTCCGGTAACCCGGAGAAGCACAGTCTTGTCATGCACCGAGATTACTTCCAGATATATGCAGGCGCCGTTATAAGTCTCATACTTGGTCTGCATATCGCCCATAAACACCTTAACCGTCCGTGCAAACACCTGCGGACTCGATATACAGAACTCTGCAGAGTCAACAATATCTTCCGTTGTGTCAACAACCTCTATTTTTACACTGTGCTCGATCTCGACACCTTCGCCAACGTCCAGATTCCGCTCAAAGATCTGCTCGCCAGAATTGTCTGACGCAGCAGTGGTCGTGATCAGTGGAGATAGTAGCAGGATGGTTGCAACCATCACCAGATGGCTTAACCTCCGCGCAGTTGGACTATTCTGTTTATTGAGTCGTAGAGTCATATTTGATACCCCCCGGTACAGAATCAATTCGATGAAGAACCAATTCAGTAGCCCCGTATATATATTTAAGTATCCCATCTCTTATAAATCTTGCGAAGATAGGTGGTGTGTCGGGACTGAAACAGAGGCTTTATATAAAACGATTTTTTCACAAAAAATCGAGTAAAAACTGCCCTTCGGGTGGGGCTGGCGATATACTTCGGCTCTATGGTAATTCGAGTTACAAGCATCTCGCAAGATGAATTGTGCCTGTGGG
>CBDUQO010000021.1:0-16952 GCA_965369365.1 uncultured Methanosarcinales archaeon | reverse complement strand
GTATCTTATCCGCATTCCTGTCAACAAGCAGTCCATTGGAGATATCCAGAACGCAGGCATCACCCTCCGATCCTGTTATCGCAAAGTCTATCCTCGCCACATACCCGGATCCGCTTACCCAACAGACACCAGGACGGTTGAAGATTGCCACAATAGTGTTCGCATCCACGAAACTCCAGCAATCGACCGGCACTGTTGTGCCATCGATATTTCCTGCACTGACACCGATCACGTTCACAACACCAGAATCAAACGAGATCTCGAACTGCCCGGAATCAAGATCAGTTACGTTCTCGATGTCAATTGTGACATCAAACGTACCGGATACAACCGGAGGAGCGTTGACCGCAACAAATACTCCAATTATCACCTCATCGCTGGTCCAGACGGCTGGTATCTCATCGCCTCCCGTATCAGCAAGTCTCCCATTTGATATATCCAGAACGCTAACGTCACCCTGTGATCCGGTTACCTCGAAGTTTATCCCTGCCACATATCCGGACCCGCTGACTCCATTCGCATCAGAGAGCTCGAAGACCACCTGTATCGTGTTCGCATCCATGAAACGCCAGTCAAGAATCGGGATCGGTACTCCGTTGATGTTTCCTGCAGTGACACCAGTCACGGTTAAAACGCTCGAATCAAAAGAGAGATCAAACTGCCCGCAATTCATGCAACGGACATCCTCTATCTCTATCTCGACCGTGGCATTGAATACACCGGGTACGATCGATACGATCTCATGCGCGTTGACCGTGACCGGCACCCCGACCGTTATCTTGCAGTCGTTCCAGAGCGCTGGTATCTCATCCGCTTCGGTATCGAAGATATGTCCATCCGATATGTCCAGAACACATGAACCGCCATGTGATCCTGTTGTTTCAAAATTGATCGTGGCTATCTGCCCTGAGCCGCTCACTCCTGTCAGTCCTGGTAGGTTGAAGAGCACGCGAATCGTCTCGGCATCAATGAACGTCCACAGATATATCGGCACTGCTGTGCCGGATATATTTCCTGCACTGACACCGGTCACGTTCACAACGCTTGGATCAAACGAGAGATCGAACTGCCCGGAATCGAGATCATTGACATTGTGGATGTCTATTGTGACCTCGAATGCGCCAGACACCACTTCCGGGGAATTAACGCACACCTGCGTCTTCTCTGCCACCGTGAGGATCATGAGTGCGTCGAGCGAGTTCATCATGCCGTCAGCATTCATATCGGCACGTTCCAGATCCTGCGCCACACTCCCGGCAGCCATCCGGAGTGCGAGAAGCGAGTCTGCTGTTGTGATTATACCGTCCGCGTTCACGTCGCCTACCATCTCAGCCGATATCGGTGCACTGAGCGCTGCGAGAGCGATCAGCACGCAGTAGATTGTGTATTTTAGCTTCATTGATTATACCTCCTGTTGTTCCTGGGTGTTCTCTGTTTCTACAGAGTAGTTCTCAATTGGCATCACGAGCGGGTAATTGTCTTCATTCGGATCTATGTCGTATGGGAAATCGCCGATTCCATCGTTGTTGGCATCGTTTCCTTCGTAATCATCCCAGTAATTGCCCAGATAGTTCGCAAAGGTGTTGCCCCTATATGTATAGTTTAGCTTTGATGTCGAGTTCCAGACGTTTGTGGAGGAACGAGAATTGGTGTTATCTCTGTTGTTTATAAAATTGTTCAGGTATATAGTATTGTTGAGTGATTCAGAGAAGTGGATGCCAGCCCAGTAGTTGTTTGAGCAAGTGTTATTTCTTATGGTAACATTTGAAGAGAAGGCTACTTCTACGCCAACGCTTGTATTGTTTAATTCCTGATCTTCAACCAGAACGCTCTTGCAATTCACGAGTATCACTTGACCTGCCCCTTCCGGAACTCTCCCGAATTCGATATCCTTCCAGTAATATACCGGTTTTCCGTTCACCATGTTGCTCGTGTCGAGCTCATGCGTGTAATCACTCAGCGAATCCCCCTCAATAAATATCCCAGCATCGGACATGATATTGCCTGTTAATCTGTTGTTGCTCGAATCATCGAAGCAGATGCCATAAAGGCTGTTTGAGCAATTGTTGCTTGATATATTGTTGTTGCTTGATCCACCGAGGCGGATGCCGTAACAGTTGTTTGAGCAATCATTGTTCGATATACTATTGTTGCTTGAACCATCAAGGTAGATGCTATAAAACCGGTTGTTTGAGCAATTATTGTTCGATATGCTGTTGTTGTATGAACCATAGAAGCGGATGCCATTCCATCTGTTTGAACAATTATTGCTTGATATGCTGTTATTGCTTGAATCATCGAGGCGGATACCATCCCAGTTGTTCAAGCAATTATTGTTCGATATGCTGTTGTTGCTTGATTCATAGAGGCAGATGCCACCATCCCAGTTGTTCAAGCAATTATTGTTTGATACATGGTTGTCTGAACCATCGAGGAAAATACCAATATTATTGTTTGAGCAGTTGTTGTTGGAAACGTTGCAGTAACCCGCATTAAGGCATATCCCGCATATCCCGCATATCCCGGCTGTATGGAACGTTGCCCCCTTTACCATAAAACCGCTTATGCTCACGCAATCCACAGTTACCAAAATGGTATTCTCGCATCTACTTGCAGCCTCAATGACGCAATTTGCAGATCCGTTTTCCGACCGAATCGTCAATGATTTGCTGACCTTTACATTCTCACGATAAAGACCATCCTCGACCTCGATTACATGCCCGTCCAGTGTGTCGGGGTCATCGATTGCGTCCTGGATGAAGAAGAAACCTTCGCCAGTGTTAAGGTTATGAACCCGATTTACCGGAGGAGTATATTCTCCGAGGGTCACCGTATCATCAATCCAGATTGCTGGTATCTTATCCGCATTCCTGTCAACAAGCAGTCCATTGGAGATATCCAGAACGCAGGCATCACCCTCCGATCCTGTTATCGCAAAGTCTATCCTCGCCACATACCCGGATCCGCTTACCCAACAGACACCAGGACGGTTGAAGATTGCCACAATAGTGTTCGCATCCACGAAACTCCAGCAATCGACCGGCACTGTTGTGCCATCGATATTTCCTGCACTGACACCGATCACGTTCACAACACCAGAATCAAACGAGATCTCGAACTGCCCGGAATCAAGATCAGTTACGTTCTCGATGTCAATTGTGACATCAAACGTACCGGATACAACCGGAGGAGCGTTGACCGCAACAAATACTCCAATTATCACCTCATCGCTGGTCCAGACGGCTGGTATCTCATCGCCTCCCGTATCAGCAAGTCTCCCATTTGATATATCCAGAACGCTAACGTCACCCTGTGATCCGGTTACCTCGAAGTTTATCCCTGCCACATATCCGGACCCGCTGACTCCATTCGCATCAGAGAGCTCGAAGACCACCTGTATCGTGTTCGCATCCATGAAACGCCAGTCAAGAATCGGGATCGGTACTCCGTTGATGTTTCCTGCAGTGACACCAGTCACGGTTAAAACGCTCGAATCAAAAGAGAGATCAAACTGCCCGCAATTCATGCAACGGACATCCTCTATCTCTATCTCGACCGTGGCATTGAATACACCGGGTACGATCGATACGATCTCATGCGCGTTGACCGTGACCGGCACCCCGACCGTTATCTTGCAGTCGTTCCAGAGCGCTGGTATCTCATCCGCTTCGGTATCGAAGATATGTCCATCCGATATGTCCAGAACACATGAACCGCCATGTGATCCTGTTGTTTCAAAATTGATCGTGGCTATCTGCCCTGAGCCGCTCACTCCTGTCAGTCCTGGTAGGTTGAAGAGCACGCGAATCGTCTCGGCATCAATGAACGTCCACAGATATATCGGCACTGCTGTGCCGGATATATTTCCTGCACTGACACCGGTCACGTTCACAACGCTTGGATCAAACGAGAGATCGAACTGCCCGGAATCGAGATCATTGACATTGTGGATGTCTATTGTGACCTCGAATGCGCCAGACACCACTTCCGGGGAATTAACGCACACCTGCGTCTTCTCTGCCACCGTGAGGATCATGAGTGCGTCGAGCGAGTTCATCATGCCGTCAGCATTCATATCGGCACGTTCCAGATCCTGCGCCACACTCCCGGCAGCCATCCGGAGTGCGAGAAGCGAGTCTGCTGTTGTGATTATACCGTCCGCGTTCACGTCGCCTACCATCTCAGCCGATATCGGTGCACTGAGCGCTGCGAGAGCGATCAGCACGCAGTAGATTGTGTATTTTAGCTTCATTGATTATACCTCCTGTTGTTCCTGGATGTTCTCTGTTTTTACCGAGTAATTCTCAATCGGCATCACGAGTGGGTAATTATCTCTGTCGGAATCTATGTCGTGGGGAGATTCACCGATCCCATCGTTGTCCGAATCGCTTCCCGCGTAATCACCCCAGTAATTGCCCAGATAGTTCGTGAAAGTCTTGCCACTGTAGGTGTACTCCATCTTTGATAGAGATCTCCAGGCATTTGGTGACTTAAGAGACCGGATATTGAGCGAGTTGTATACAAAGTTGTTGAGATAAATCTGACTATTGTTTGAACGATACAAATCTATGCTTCTGCTGTTGTTCAATACAGCATTGTTCGTCAGCACGTTGTTGTCAGACCACCGCATACAAACGCCTTTCAGACCATTTGATGCACAATTGTTCGTCAACGTGTTACTGTGAGAATTGTGCAGAGAGATGCCCTCGCGGCAGTCAATCGATGTCACGTTCTCTACTCGTGAGTTATTGGTATCGTAGAAGCAAACACCAGCGCCATTGTTGGCAAGCAATAGATCTTTCACTGTGACGTTCTCACAGTTAACGCAGTACACCGTGCCTGCGTTTGTGGTGCTGTCGATTATGATGTCAGAAGCATTCTTGATGTAATAGATTGGTTTGCCATTCACGAGATTGGTCGTGTCGACATCATCGTCGAAACTATCGATGATTGCAAAATTATATCTGTTACCGGACATGCGATTGCCTCTGAGCATGCTCGTTGAGTCCCAGTGCCATAGATAGATACCATATCCATGGTTCCGGTTTACAGTGTTGTTTATGAGTTCATTGTGGCCAGAAATAGCCAGATGTATGCCGTCCGCATTGTTCGATTCTATGAGGTTCTCTCTTATCGTATTGTTATCTGATGACCGATGCAAATAGATCCCATGCCGATTGTTCGAGCTTAGATTATTATCCCTGATCGTGTTATTCGATGAATCATCCAGACAGATGCCGTGCATATAATTTGAGCTGATATTATTTTTTAGTATCTTGCAATTGGTTGTCCTCACGAGATGGATGCCGACACTGGTGTTGGATATATTTGAATGCCCGACCGTGATATTGTCACAGTTCACAAGTATTACCTGTCCCGCACCTTCAACCTCCTGGTCGGATTCGTTTTCGAGATAGACGAGCGGCTTGTTGTTCACTGTGTTATCCCGTACCTCGTTCTGAGTGGAATGGTATAGATGGAGACCATCATTTACGAAGGTGTTCCCTATTATGCTGTTATTGTTTGAGTACTCGAGGCTGATGCCTTCGTATCGGATGTTTGATGAGCAGTTGTTCTGTGATATGCTGTTGTTGTTTGAGTCATCGAGGCTGATGCCCTGGCTGTTTGAGGTGCAATTATTGCCGGATATGCGGTTGTTGCTTGAACCATCGAGATAGATACCAAATCGCTCGTTGTTTGAGCAATCATTGCCAGACACGATGTTGTTTGAACCATTGAGGTAGATACCGATCTGATTGTTCGAGCAGAGGTTGTCAGAGACGTTGCAGTAATCTGCAGCGAGGCGTATTCCCCTCTTCATCACAGTAAAACCACTCATATTAACATGATCCGCGGTTATCTCAATTGCGGGCTCACTTTCCCTCGCAGCCTTGATTATGCAGTTTGCAGACCCGTTTTCAGACAGTATCGTGAGGGACTTGGTGACCCTTACATTCTCACGATGAACGCCGTTCCCGACCATGATCGTATGTCCATCCAGTGTATCAGGATCATCGATTGCGTCCCCTATGAAGAAGAAATCTTCGCCGGTGTTCAGGTTATGAACCCGATCTACCAGGCTGTTCTCTCCACTGATCACCATATCATCAGTCCAGATCACTGGTATCGTATTCGCACGCTTGTCAACAAGCAGCCCGTCCAATATGTTCAGAACGCTGTAGCCCTCTAATCCCGTCGTCTCGAAACTGATCGTTGCTATCTGCCCTGACCCGCTCACTCCGACAAGTCCTGGCAGGGTGAAGAGCACGAGAATCGACTCATCAAAACCGAATACCCACAGATCCATCGGCACTGCTGTACCTGATATGTTCCCTGCGCTGACACCGGTCACGTTCACAACACTTGAATCGAACCAGAGCTCAAACTGCCCGCTGTCCAGATCAGTCACGTTCTCGATATCGATTGTGACCTCAAATGCACCGGATACATGCTCAGGAGCGTTGACAGTGACCGGCACGGCAATGGTCACCGCATCGTCAAGCCAGATTGCTGGTATCTCATCTCCTTTCGTATCAACGAACTCTCCATCCGATATGCCCAGAACGCTAACATCACCCTGCGATCCCGTTACCTCAAAGTCTATCCCTGCCACATAGCCGGACCCACTGGCTCCAACCCCATCCGCAACATAGAGTTCGAAGATCACCCTGATCGTGTCTGCATCCACAAAATGCCAGAGGGCGATCGGTACCGTTGTGCCGTCGATGTGTCCCACATTGACGCCGGTCACGTTCACAACGCTCGAGTCATACGTTAGATCGAACTGCCCGGAATCGAGATCCTCAACGTTGCGGATCTCTATTGTGGCATCGAATGTGTCGGATGCCATTTCCGGAGCATCGACGCTGACCTGTATCCTATCCTCTGCTGGTTCCGGTGCAAAGTAATTCTCAGATGGCATCACGAGCGGGCAATCGTCTTTCTCCGGACCTACGGTGTGAGGAGTGTCGCCGATTCCATCGTTGTCGGAATCGTTTCCCTCATACTCATCCCAGTAATTGCCTAAATAGTTCGTGTAGTTCCTGCCTTCATAGGTGTAATTTACCTCTAATGTCGAGTTCCAGATGTTTGTAGAAGAACAAGAATCGGTGTCATCCCTGTTGTTTATAAAATTGTTCAGGTATATTATATTATCACTTGATTCATAGAAATGGATACCATCCCACCTGTTGTTCGAGCAATTATTGTGTGATATGCTGTTGCTGCCTGAACAACCGAGGAATATGCCAGCCCGCATGTCGTTCGAGCAATTATTGTGTGATATGCTGTTGCCGCTTGAATTATCGAGACGGACGCCATAATCTCGGCTGTTTGAACAATCGTTGCTTGTTATGCTGTTGTTGCTTGAAACACCGAGGTGGATGCCATCATCCCGGTTATTTGAACAATCGTTGCTTGATACGACGTTGTTGCGCGATTCATAGAGGTGAATACCAGCCCCCTCTTCGTTTGAACAGATGTTCTTCGAGAGGCTGTTCTTGCTTGATTCAGAGAGACAGATGCCATCATCATCGTTGTTCAAGCAATTATTGCTTGATATGTTGTTGTTGCTGGAATTGCACAGGCAGATGCCGTCTCGGTTATTTAAACAATGGTTGCTTGATATGACGTTGTTCTGCGATAGAGAGAGGTGAATGCCACTATCCCGGTTGTCTGAGCACTTATTGTTCCTTACAGTAACATTTGACGAGAAGGCTACTTCTATGCCGATGCTTGCACCATTCAATTTCTGATTCTCGACCAGAACACCCTCGCAATTCACAAGTATCACCTGACCAGCACCATCAGGAATTCTCCCGGATTCAACATCCTTCCAGTAATAGACCGGCTTTCCGTTCACAGTGTTCGTTTCGTCGATCTCCTGCGTATAATCGCTCAATGAATCGCCACGGATAACTATTCCATTCTCAAACATAGCGTTGCCACTCAATCTGTTGTTGCCTGAACCATCGAGGCAGATGCCGGCTTGCTCGTTGTTTGAGCAATCATTGTTCGAGATGTTGTTGTTGCTGAAATTACACAGGCAGATGCCGATACGATTGTTCGAGCAGTTGTTCTCGGAGACGTTGCAGCAACTTGCATTGAGATAGATTCCTGCCATGCTGCATACCATCCCGGATGTTCTCATCCCTGCCACCGTAAACCTACTGATACTGACATGATCCGCGGTCATCTCAACGACATAATCACCCCCCGCACCCTGAATAACACAATTTGCAGACCCGTTTTCCGACCGAATCGTTAAGGATTTGGTAACATTCAAACTCTCACGATAAAGACCATCATCCACTTCGATTATATGCCAGTCCAGCGTATCCTGGTCGTCGATTGCAGCCTGGATAAAGGAGAAATCTTCGCCAGTGTTCAGGTTATGGACTCGATTCAATGGAGGATGTTCTCCGATGGTTACCTCGCAATCATTCCAGATCACTGGTATCGTATCCGCACGGTTGTTGACAAGCTCTCCATTCGATATGTTCAGATGGCTATTGTCGCCCCCGGATCCCTTTATCTCAAAGCTTATCTTCGCCACATATCCAGACCCACTGACCCCGCGGAGACCCGGAAGATTGAAGAGTACTTTGATCGCGTCTATATTCCTGAAACGCCACATAATCGGTATCTCTGTACCGTCTATGCGCCCAGCCTCTACATCTTTAACGGTGACAACGCTTGAATTGAAGGAGAGATCGAACTGCCCGGAATCGAGATCATCGACATTGTGGATTTCTATCGTGACCTCGAATGCCCCAGACACAACTTCCGGGGAATTGACGCACACCTGCGTCTGCTGCGCCGCAATCGTCCGTATCATGAGTGCATCGAGCGAGTTCACCCGGCAATCAGCATTCACATCGGCACGCTCCGGATCCTGCGCCACGCTCCCGACAGCCATCCGGAGTGCGAGAAGCGAGTCTGCTGTGGTGATCGTACCATCCGCGTTCACGTCGCCGAGCATGTCAGCCGATATCGGTGTGCTGAGTGCTGCGAGAGCTATCAGCACGCAGTAGATTGTGTATTTTGTTTTCATCTCATACCCCTTTCCGTTTCTGTTTCAATCCAACCAATCACAAATTCAATCACTATTGCTGTGAGTAGCAGCATTTCTGATGAGATGTAGTTCTCTATCATCGGTGCCTTGAAGTACAGGATGATCTTGTAATATAAACTTTATGGTTTGTATGTTGTACTGGCTGATTGTTGTCGGTTTGGCATAGTCACCCACGAAATCCGGACTATCGATATCACGCACCATCACACAACCAACAACATAGCTATGAACAATGCATCAATGGCAAACGTCGCCGCAGCATTTATTGCGACGGTCTTGCTGCCAAGCCTGGGGCCGAAGAGCGATACATGCAGCGGCAATGAATGTTTCGCAGACCTTGCCGACAGCGTAACCACGTTGCCAAGCAATAATGCGATCAACACGCCTGTAGTAGTGATCGCTCCTTCGCTCAGAAGACTGCCTGCGAGAATTATCCCGGCATACGAATTTACAACCGCGGTTGCAGTGATCAGGGCGACTTCGCCCTCCAATCCCAGAATACGCGTGATGGGATATATAACCGCAGAGAAAGACTCGAAAAGGTTCAGTTCAAACGCCACCGATACCAGAAACAGGGTGATAAACATCGTGGGCACGATTCTCTTGAGCGTTTTGTATGTGCTGTCGGCGCTTTTTTTCGAGGCACTGCGACCATCCGGAGCGCGAGAACCATGTGGATTATGTGGATTATGTGGATTGGTTGGCGTGGCTGAATCAGCCGGATCAGAACCGGATAGCTGAGTATCTGGCGAGAAATGACCGTTTTTCATCCAGAATCTCGCAAGAATCACCCCGATACAGGATTTCAAGAACGAAACGAGACCCACTATGCAGACATAGATCGAACCAGTGGTAAAACCAAGAAGGGGGATTACAACGGGTATGAAAAACGTGAAGAGGTGCGAGAGGATGCTTGGAAAGGAACTGATCATTGTAGTCGCAATTACCTCCCGATCGGAGATCATCTTCTCCTTCAGTCCGTCCACGAGCATGGAATAACCGGCAACGGTGCTGAACGTACAGGTCACAACCGCGAGAGCGGATATCGTGCTGATCTTCGCAATACTTGTGAGAGGGATTGTTAGCCAGTCAAATTTTTTCATCAGCCCGGTATTGACCGCAAAACTCGTCACAAAGATGCCGATTGCTATTATCGGGACTATCTTTGCCGTATAGTGGGCGGCATAGACTAAAGCGGTGTATGTGATGTCAATAACCATTTAATGCAGCCATACTCCAATCCGTTTCTTCTGAACTCGATTCATCCATCATCTTCTTCCGTATGTATGTGGTGACCTTCTTTTAAGTGCACCCCAACCCATTCAGGCAGGCTCGCTTCAGGGTAGCTGTCAAAATTTGGAATATATGGTTTAATATCCAGAATAGGGGTCCCATTCAGCGCGTCCAGTCCTTTCACCACGACTCTTCCACTCTCCGGCGAAAAATCCATGAGTTCCACGACCGATAGCCCGATCGGGTTGGGTCTCACAGGCATCCTCGTGGCAAAGACCTTCACATGAGCGGGCTTGTGACTGTGACTATGGCTGTGGTGGTTCTGATGGTGATCATGGCGATCATGAGAATCATTGTGATCATGGCGACCCTGGTGGTGGTCATGCTCCGGCATCTTCCACTCACCGGATTTGTGGATCCAGAAAAGGACGATTATGTGGGAATAACCATCCAGACCACTTATTTTCCCCGCATGTTCCGGGTAAAGCGCTATCGTAGAGATATCCTCGTTCCAGCCCCCCTTTCCAGGGGGGTGTGGCACCTCGCCGAAGCTGTGATATTCTGATTCGATCTGCCCGATCGGATGTAGTGCAAAGCTCTCGCGGTGCGTCTCCGGAGTCATTTACACAACCTCCGGGGCAGACGGGCACACAAACACCCCATTTTCATCAAGATCGTAGTCCAGCCGCTGAAACCTTGTCAGATACTCCTGATGGAACGCCTCCGGATCCAGGTCCTCGAATAGGTCCGGATAGAGCCACTTTGCCATGTATGTGGCACCAATGAAGTTGGCTGTGCTGCCCACAAGGTCCATATCGATCAGATATGTCCGGTTCTCCGCAACCGCGGTCATACCCTCCCATCCGGGGCGGCTCATGATCTGTTCTCGCTCCTGTTCCATAGCCTGCGGGTCGTCTTCTCCATATCCGCAGAGACCGGTTTTGCATCGCACGGTCGCAACAATCACATCGGGGTTCTCTTCAATCAGCCATTCACAATCTACCTTAACGATCGGTTTCTCAGAGAACCGAGGCAGATCAGAAGCGATGTTTACACCACCTGCTGCCACACATATCTCATGACCCGATGAACCCGTGGCAAAAGCTATGTAATCCTCGGAGTACTCGATGTACACCCGTTCCCTGTCGCCATCAGGGATCTCACTCACTCTTTCTTTGATCATTTCATCGAGGTATTCCTGATAGAAGGCGCAGAACTCCTGAGCGTCCTCCGTATTATCAAGAATGTACCCAAGCATCCGTATATTCTTTGTCATCACTTCCAGTCGTCCCATGTCCCAGCAGGTGACTGCGATTGTGTCCGGGAGTTTACTCTCAAGATCGGTTCCCATCGATTTTAATTTACCAGTGAAAATTATATCAGGATTTAACTCGAGGATCCTCTCGAGATCAGGGTTGGACGTTAATCCTGCGGATGGAAGCTTGCTCAATTCCGGAAAGAACGTCCCTCTTGCCTTTATGTCTGATGAAACTCCAACCACCCTTTCCTCGGCTTTCACTATCTTTATAGCCTCGGCATCGGGGTATGTGAGGACAACTATCCGCTCAACCGGCTTATTCACAGTAACCGTTCTGTCGGCAGAATCTATGATCGTGAGCTCCTTCTCTTTTCCAAGGATGATCAGTTCGATCTGGGTCACGTCCTGCATATTGATCTTGCCGTCGTACTTGGCGTCTGAGAGTTCTGTCTCGTCCCGGTATTCGAGGATGATCAGTTCGGTGTACGTCACATCCTGCATGTTTATCGTCTCGTCCTCGTTCGCGTTCCCGAAGACTTCGAGAGTGCAATCTGATGCTGCTGCGGGAAGCGTTAGTGCAAGCATGAGCAGCAGCACAGTCGTTGTTATTCGAATATTCATATTCACTTTCATATATTATCTCCTTCTGTTTTTTTACAGGTGATGGGGCGAAAGAACAATCGCATCCCTGCCCCCGCAATCGCCCTGCTTTCTTCAGGATTCCTCCCTATACCTGTCAGGTATTCCCGCAAGCCCGCTTCCGATCTCTATCGGCGGGTAGACGAAGACCCCGTGCTCGTTTAAGTCGTAGTCCAGTTCCTGGAAGTCTGTCAAGAATTCTTGGTGGATCGCCTCGGGATCCATATCCACGAAGAGATCTGGGTGGAACAACCGTGCCATGTATGCAGCCCCAACCGAGCCACCTGTCGCATCGTTTCTGAAATTGCCACTCATCACGTAGACGTTTTCAGTTGCAACAGCAGCAACATTAGCCATCTCGGGACGGCTCATGAGTTCGTCCACCAACTGCTCCGCAACACCGGTCGGATCATCCTCGTCATAACCATGCGATGGCTCCATCGTGTCGCCACCCCATGTGTAGCGCACGGCATGTATTATGATGAGCTCGGGATTCTGTTCGATCACCCATTCGCAATCGACCGTTATCCCGTTTGTAGGTCCTCCGAATTCAGGGAGGTCTTCCGCTATGTTCTTCCCTCCTGCCGTGATGCTCATCTGGGTGAGCGTGTCGATCTTGGAGTATGTCCTGAATGTCGTATCACCCCTGATGATGCCCCCATACGAGCAGATAAAGACCCGAGGCTTCTCCTCTTCTGAAATTCCCCCGGTTCGAGATTTGATGTCGTCTATCAGTCCAATGCGCCAGTTGATGTACTCATCAGCCTCATCTCTCGCATCGAGGAGGTATCCGAGTTTCCTCACACCGCATGTAAATCGTGATCCCTCAGGGTCGAATAAGTCCGGATAATACAACCCCAAAAAGACAACAGCGGTGTCAGGGAGTTTCTCCTTCTTTTCATCGATTGCTTTTGTGAATGACAGCAGAAGATCAGGGTTTGTGTTAAGTACCGCCTCGTAATCCGGTCTGAACATGTTTCCGACGCAGGGCAGTTTGCTGAGCTCAGGGAACTGGATCTCGGTCTGTGAAATGATGTAGTCAACAGCGGCGACCTTATCCTTTGCACCGAGCGCACGCACCATCTCGGCATTATCCGTATACTCGACCAGGATACGCTCCACTGGCTTGTCAACAGTTACTGCACCTCCAGCGCCATCATCGATCGTAATCTCCTTCTCTTTTCCGAGTATGACAAGCTCGATCTGGGTCACGTCCTGCATGTTGATCTTGCCATCGTACTTGGCGTCTGAGAGTTCTGTCTCGTCCCTGTATTCGAGGATGATCAGTTCGGTATAGGTCACATCCTGCATGTTTATTGTGTCGTCCTCGTTCGCGTTTCCGAAGACTTCGAGAGTGCAATCTGATGCTGCTGCCGGCAGTGCAAGTGCGAGCAGGAGCAGTAAAGTCATGGCTACTTTAGCCAATGTTATGTTTATTCTCACTGTGGATTTCCTCCTTATGGTTGTATTCCGTGTGATTACATACGCAATATATACTGCATGACGCGTGTGTGTCGGTAGATATTCCGCCTATGACTTAAGATTTTTGGTAAGGTCAGTAGAACTGAAGATACCGCACCTGTCAGACACTCTGGCAGTATCCACTTCAAAAAGTATTGTAAAACCTAATCTTCAATCTTTCTGAAATGGGTACATAAAAAACCTCGAGTCTGTGTTCAT
Source organism: uncultured Methanosarcinales archaeon (assembly GCA_965369365.1). Classification (GTDB taxonomy): domain Archaea; phylum Halobacteriota; class Methanosarcinia; order Methanosarcinales; family Methanogasteraceae; genus Methanogaster_D. The sequence continues at coordinate 3,069 of CBDUQO010000021.1, read as the reverse complement.
CAGTGTTAATCTGTGGCTAAAAGTCATATCAGCCACAGATTAACACAGATTTCACCGATTTAAGGCAACATCCGCGCAAATTTACGAAATTTACACCTACGATAATTATCATAAATTATCGATTTTTTAGATGGTGCTTCGGTTACCACTTAATTTGGATCGGATACCTCTGGCACGATGCGCCCGGTGTTGGTCACATCCAATGCCGCTGCCGGCGGCGAAAGCGCCCACGCCCAGCAGCGGCAAAGCCGTGACTCCGTCAGCTCGCCTCAGACGGCGGATACATGAATACACCATGTTCACCCACATCGAAGTCTACGCCCTGGAAGGTATCGATGTACTCCTGATGCACTGCTTGCGGATCCAGATCCTCGAAGATGTCCGGATAGAGCCATTTCGCCATATATAGTGCCATGATAGGATGTGCAGCCCATAAAAAGCGCGTGACATATACCCTGTTCTCCTTAACCGCTTTCACCTGCTGTAACGCTGGCATATCCATCATATTGTCATACACTTCCTTCATCTTGCCGGAATCATCGGTCTCATAGCCTCCCTGCCAGCACTCAGCAATGATGACCTCGGGGTCCTGTTCCATAATCCACTCAGTCTCAACGCTGATATAGCCTTCAACATCCATAAGATCGCGGGCTATATTCTTCCCACCTGCCATCTCAAGGCTTACCTCCGGCACACTTCCTCCGACAAATATGTTCAGATGACCCGAGGGTGGTGTTCCGCCATGCAGGGATGATAGAAAGACCGTGGTCCTTTCATCCTCTGATAGTCCTGAGACTTTCTCGTCCAGCATATCAGCATACTCGTCATACCATTCCTGATATTCACGTGCAGCCTCTGCTTCATCCGAACCGAAGAGATATCCAAGCGTCGCAACCGTGTCAAGCCCGCCACCTGGTCCCCATGCACCCAGACGAACGATATCAATACCTGTGCCTTCGAGATGATCCTCGAGTCCCGGGGTGTACCAGCCTCTCCTGCCCAGAAGAACTAAATCGGGATTTAGCGTGAGTATCGCTTCGATATCCAGGTCGAAACGCTTTCCAACGCTCGGCTTCCCACTTAGATCAGGGAAGTATACTGGCTTCTCACGTACCATCGTATCCACGCCGATCACTTTGTCATCGGCTCCAACGATGCGGGTCATCTCTGCAAGACCGTCGGTCACCACAACCATACTCTCGACTGGCTTCCGGACCGTCGTTGTCTCACCACCATAATCGATCAGCGTCAGTTCCTTCTCTTTTCCCAGTATGACGAGCTCGATCTGTGTCACGTCCTGCATGTTGATCTTGCCGTCATACTTGGCATCTGCGAGTTCTGTCTCGTCCCTGTACTCGAGGATGATCAGTTCGGTATATGTCACATCCTGCATGTTTATTGTGTCGTCCTCGTTCGCGTTCCCGAAGATTCCGAGCGTGTAGTCTGATGCTGATGCTGGTAATGTCAGTAAGAGCATTGCCATGGCTATTTTAGCCAGTGTTGTATCCATTCTCATTGTATAGTACCTCCTTATGGTTGTATTCTGTAGGGGCATACGCACAACATATATTACATATCGTGTATGGATTGTAACTATCGTATTCAGAACTTAAACCTTTCAATCAGTATCGTAATACAAATCAGTAAATATATTATCCATTCTTCATATCCTACATCGCGGACCACGTCTCATTTAATTCCTTCAATCTGGTCTCACAGACCTTATCGGTATGATATACGGACGTTCCCCGTTCCGATTGATCACATCAGCCTCAACATTATAGACCGACCTGATATTTTCAGGCGTGAGGACATCAGAAGGACTGCCAGCATCAAATATCCTGCCCTCTTTCATGATGACCACCCTATCAGTGTATCTCGATGCGAGATTGAGATCATGAACCGCCATGATCGCCGAGATACTTTTATTTACCACGAGATCTCTGATGATCTCCATCACCTCAAGCTGGTGCTGTATATCAAGGTTGGAGGTGGGCTCATCGAGTAAGAGGACCTCAGGCTCTTGTGCAAGTGCTCTTGCAATGAACACCCTCTGCTCCTGACCGCCACTAAGCTCGTTGATGTCACGCATGGCAAGGTCTTCGATGTTCATCATCTCCAGCACATCCAAAACCATCTCATTATCCTCTTCGCTGCTGCGCCAACCAATGTGAGGACGTCTGCCCATGAGAACGGTATCGAAGACCGTGGCAGGGAAGGTTTGTGAGGTGCTCTGCGGGATATACCCCATTTTTTTGGCGAGTTCCATTCTATGCATCTCTTTTATCTCCACTTCGTCCAGCAGTATGCGCCCTTTTTGGGGATTCAGAATTCTGTTTATGCATCGGATCAGCGTGGATTTTCCTGCACCATTCGGACCCACGATCCCGAGCATCTCCGATTGTGCAAGCTCGAGGCATACATGTGTGAGCACGGGCACGCTTGTATAGCTAAATTCCACGTTTTTCAGCTTTAGTTTCATTTTTTCACCAATAATCTTTCTTCTTTCGCATTATGAGATAAATGAAGATAGGGGCTCCCATGAAGGCGGTCATTATACCAACGGGGATTATGGTGGGTGCTATGACCATTCTGGCAATAAGATCCATACCAATCAGAAAAGCTGCTCCGAAAACACCTGACGCCAGTATAACAAACCTGTTGTCACCGCCAATCACCATCCGAGTTATGTGCGGGGCAACCAACCCAACGAAGCCTATCGTCCCGGTGAAGCATATGATACCTGCTGCTGCCAGTGATGCGACCATCATTACGGATATTCTGGTACGCTCAACATTTACGCCAAGACTTTTTGCGGTTTCATCCCCGGCACCCATCACATTGAGGTCCCATGCCTTCATCAGAAGCAGTGGGCTGCAGCATACAAGTATGATGGCAAGGGAAGCATCATTGCCCCATGAACCTCTTCCAAGGCTCCCGATTATCCAGATTGCTGCAAGCTTCAGCGCCTCTGGCTCGGCAAAGTAGTACATAAGCGATGTCGCCGCACTGAATAGATACCCCATCGCGATACCGGCAAGTATCATCGTCTCTGGCGTTGCTCTCTTA
>CBDUQO010000020.1:0-17078 GCA_965369365.1 uncultured Methanosarcinales archaeon | reverse complement strand
CAATGATCGCAGGCTCCATCCCGAGTTCATGCAGAAATCGTGCCATGCCGGATGCAACGTCAGGGTCTCTCGTGGATCGCGACCTTCTTCTGTGCGATTGAAAGCAAAGCATGAAACAACGCGATGTAACGGATCAGTCTCTCATGATCCTTATGATCAAAAGCATTCCGACAAGGTTTATTAGAATAATCGGCACAGCAACCCTCAGTATACTTTTTTTATCATCCCCCAGTGTCTTTCCTGTCGGATCCTGTGGACCGGATACCACAGACACCACAGCCTTCCCGGGCGCGGAACAATCGACAACGCAATCGGAATCAAGGAATATCTCATGCTCATCAGCCCTTCCACCCCCCGTTACCCGGATCGTGTAGTTATATCCTGCATCCAGACCTCTGAACAAGAATTCAGAGTCCGAAGTTCCTCTGGCGACATCGTCGCAACCACGCACCTCCACATCCGCAATTGATCCTGCCATCACCCGCATATCCGCGTACCCCCGGACAGGCAGCGGATTTCCGTCGCATGAGACCGCGGGAAACCCCATCAGGGAGAGCAACGTCGGTGCGATATCCTCCTGCCCGCCTGATGCGATCGTGCCCGGCAGGACCCCATTTCCTGAGAAGATAAGCGGTATTCGCTGGCTTTCCGGATGCTCTGCATATTTGTCGGACACATGCCCGCCACGCATTGCACCACTCGTCGCAAAGCCCATCCCATGATCCGCGGTCAGTATGAACAGCAGATCATGATCGACGCATGTCTGATATAGTTTCATGATCGCCTCATCCGTGCCATTGATCACCTCAAGATATCCCGATGCTCCGAGGTGGTGTCCGGCAGAATCGACAGCGCCGACATTGATGATCAGGAGGAACGGGACATCGTTTAGGGCGAGACTGCGTATGACCGCGTCAGATGCATCGATTGCCCACCGGTTATACGCGATATACCGCAAAGCACCTTTTTCATCGCCAAGATATTCTGCCGTATTGTTCCAGTTCTCCATCATCCCGGCGATGTCCACCGAAACATCTTCGTATATCCGGTTGTGCGGATGGCGATCAACGACAACTCCCGGATTGTTGATTGAGTTCTTCTTGACATGCAGTATTACATCGAGTTCATCGCACATCTCAGAAAAATCCCCGTTCTCCATGACGCCTGCACAGAAATACCCATTATCATGCGCGATATCAAAGATTGTCGTGCCACTGGCAACCGTGCCCGGAGTCGCGTCCGCACGTCCGGTTACGATGACCGAATGCCCGGGAGCTGTGCTTGTCACAGGAGCACGTACATCGATTATGCGCATGCCACTTTCTGCAACCGCGAGGAGCGTTGTGCAGTTTGCTCTGCCGGGCGTCGAATTGTCGAGTGCGTATGGCGTGAATTCCGGATAGCAGTATGATGAGCCAAGCCCGTCAATGATCAAGAGCACGCAGCCGCTGCAATCCGGGTTGTGCACCGTGATCTCAGTGGTGGCGGATGCTGACGGGAGCAGGAGGATAAGTGCGATGAGCGTAATGTGGATTAATATTTCCGGTTTCATGTTTTCCTGGCATGTTGTTGCCTCTCAGGAGGCATGAGTTGCATTGTGCAGGGGAGTTTCTATCTCTATCTCACTCACTCTTGCCCTCTTCATTCTTTCTCTATTTTTCCTGATGGTATGGCTCACAACATCGCTTACTTCAAAAAGTATGGTGAAACCCAATCTTCAGTCTTTCCGAAAGATACGCATAAAAACCCAAAATCGGTGTTTATCAGTGTTAATCTGTGGCTAAAAGCCATGTGCAGCCACAGATTAACACGGATTTCACTGATTTGATGTAATATCAGTGTAGATTTATGAAATCGGGATCCACAATAATTATCACAAATCACCGATCGCTATTGGACAACCAATTAACATAACCTTGAGTAGTTACTCTCACTTTACGTCTTTCGCGTTGTTGTACACCCAACTGACCATTGGAAATCACTGGATTTTCAGAGGGCAGTGCCTTGGTTACTATTTGATTTGAAGCGGATAATCGATTATATCAAAGTCATAGCTTCTTTTACCAGAGCGTCCCCCCCGGCTGCTTTGAGCGCATCTCCAACCCGCCGTGCGTGAAGGGCGTATCCATCTGCAGGGATCGTCTCGTCCACCCGCACATGCCGTCTGCCATCCATCGCCAGCACCTCAGCCCGCACCCGGACATCGCCGCCTGCACCCTCACATGTAGCGCCACCTGCAGCGCCAGCAGCATCGGCATCACTGCTGCTGCTGCCAACCATCTCTGCAAACGCCCCGATCGGTATGCTACACCCGCCGCCAAGAACTCCGATGACGATCCGTTCGATCTCGGTCTCGATCCTTGTCTGGTGGTGGTCAAGCATGTGAACCGCATCTTCCGCCTCCGAATCCCGGAGTGTCGCAACCGCAATCGTGCCCTGATTGGCTGACGGAACAAACTGATCAGGGTCGAGCCGCTCAAACCCGATATCCCAGCCCAGCCTGACAAGCCCGGCTTCTGCCAGTATAATCCCGTCGTAGTCGCCGTCGCGCAATTTCCTCATGCGGGTGTTGATGTTGCCACGCAGGTCCGCAATCTCAAGATCGCTCCGGAATCGCCTCATCTGGGCTATGCGGCGCATCGAGGATGTGCCAATGACTGCACCAGTAGGCAGGTCCGCAAGGCATACACAGTCTCGCGTGATCAGCACATCACCGGGCGGGTCACGCTTGAGGATCGCCGCAGTCACCAGTTTCTCCGGGCGGACCGTGGGGAGGTCTTTCATCGAGTGAACCGCTATGTCGATGTCACCATTAAGTGAATATTCATCAATCTCACGCACGAATACGCCAATACCCGGCAATTTGTGCAGCGGATTGTCAGTGTCCACATCGCCAATAGTCTTGATGATGCGAATCTCAGTCTCGATGCCGGCACTGCTCAGGCGGCTGGCAACGATCTCTGCCTGCGCAAGGGCAAGCTTGCTTCCGCGTGTTCCAATGATCATCATAAATACGTATGTTGCCGACTTTGCATAAATGTTGTTTGTAGTGCCCTCAAGCGCGACGGGGTGCTTGATGCCTAACTACTCTCAGTGATTGCCAATTTAACCCAAAGGTTCATGGCATCGATAATCAGCACCAGAATTATCATGACTACGGCTAACTCTCACTTTTTTCTCTGCACCGATTTCATAACACATATTTTAATCATAAATATCTATTTTATTGATAATTAATGTTTATTATAATATACTATTAAATCTTTATATTATTAATTTGTTTATTGTAGATACAGTAATATTAATTGTATAATCAATATAAAGACATTTTCTATCAATATACCACACCAGATTGCCATACTATTTACAGCAGAAACCACACGCAGGGGTGACAGCCCCTACTGATGCCGATTTTGCGCGTGAGGTACGCGGATCCCCCCATCTGTTATGCGTTTAGGGGGTATGTTGTCGGTAAGAATGTGCGTATTCCTATAGTCTATGGAATGATCGGGTTGGCTCGACTATTTTCCGGCTGAGAAATATAAAAACATTTTAGATCAAAATGGTGCTGTTATTGGATATTTTAAATAGTCATGTAAAAATATTGTTAAGTAGTTTAATAATAAATTATTTAGCTATTTTGGCACAGAATTATAATTTTTAAATGTAAAAATTTAGTAATTAGTATAAGTTGATTCTAAGTTAAATCGGAAAGTGAGAGTTGGGAAGTGTGGCTCAGGGTTTTTCAGTGTTGCTTAGCGGGGGTGAAGAAACCACGTGATTGCACAAGAAGAGGTAGTGCATTAAAGTGGGTTACGCGAACAGGTTATTTTTTTGGCAAGCCATGAACACGTACGTTTTTGAGAACCCGGGAGAACAATTGAGAGACGATAAAATCGTAAACAATAAGTCAGATAAACAGATCAGAATATGTAACGGGCGTGATGACATAAGCAGACTGAAAAAACAACCGGGAATCATGGTAGCATTTGATATGGAAGATGCAGCCTCCGCAGTTCACATAGCAGAGGAATTAAGCGGCGCAGACGGGAATTTTGCAATCAAGATCGGAAGACCTCTTGAGATGCAGACCGGAAAGGAGATCATCTCACAGGTCAGGGACGCTACTGACCTGCCCATAATCTACGACGGCAAGATCGCGGACATCCCTTACATCAGCGCAAAAATAGCGAGGATCGCGTACGATGCGGGCGCAGACGCCGTTATCATGCATGCGTTTGTTGGCATGGATGCCGTGCGCGAGGTTGTGGACCTGAAGAAAGGCGACGTGATCACAGTCATCGAGATGACACACCCCGGTTCGATCGAATGCCTTGAACCGGTGTCAGAGACGCTAATCCGGAAAACATCCGAGATCGGCGTTGACGGGGTGGTTCTGCCTGCCACGCGTCCCGAGCGGGTCAGGGTGCTTTCAGAGTTGCTTAATAGTGAGACCTATATTATATCTCCGGGGATCCATGCACAGGGCGCAGAACCCGGGGATGCAATCGTCAACGGATCTGATTATGAGGTCGTCGGAAGAGCGATATACCAGTCAGAAAACCCGAAAAAAGCGGCGGAACATATCTACCGCGAGATTGTTGATCGGCTGCGGGGCGTTTAACGATGAAACAGCATCAGATTGATTTTCTGCACCGTTTGCTTGACTCTGGCGCAATCAAATTCGGAGAGTTTCGGCTGAAGAGCGGGAGGCTCTCGCCATATTTCGTAAACATAGCAACAGCGATCAATACCGGCAGAAGAGCCTCCGGGACCGTGGATGCTTACGTCGCAGAGATCGTGAGTGGAGCGGTCGGAACCAATTTTGATTATATACACGGTCCTGCGTACAAGGGAATCCCACTTTCTGCGCTGATCGCAGAGAAACTCTGGAATGCCCATGAGGTCGATCTGCGCTGGGGCTACGACCGGAAGGATGCGAAACGGTACGGGGATCCGGTAGACCGGGACATCGTTGGCGATCTCAGGGACGGGGATGCCGTACTGATGGTGGATGACGTAGTCGTGACCGGGAAGACAAAGGTCGATAACTGGGAGAAACTGACCGGTTACCGGTGTGATCTGAGTCTTAAAGGCATCCTGATCGCTGTTGACCGGCAGGAGATTGACGAGAACGGGGACAGCACCACCGAAATATTGAGGGATGCAGGTATGGATGTGTATCCGGTGCTCAGGATCACGGAGATATTTGACTACCTGCTGGACCGGACGGTTGACGGGACTGTGCATGTGGACGGCAAGATAAAAGCTGCGTTTGATGAGTATTTTGAGGAATATGGGACGCGTGTTTGAGTTTATGGCTGAAGCGTGGAGTTTTGTGGAAGTAGCCCCGCGTATAATTACCCTGAGGAATCGTTCTTTCGCGGACAAGAGTCTTAACTCAACGTTTGAACCCAAAAAACATCCGCAGCCATTCGATTACCATATCCATCTTTAAGAATCGCCTGTAATATAGAAACAAAGGAATATTCATATACTGCAAATATTGTGTAAGTTTCAATCCGCATGTCCTCGCCATAACGTATCGGGAAAACACTGGAATCATATTTTAATTCCTGAAATCCCTTTTCCACCACATTGAGGTCACCATCACCCCGGGTACTGCCACCCGACAGCCGAACCACACGCAGGGCGCAAGTCACGAACCACATCAACAGCCACAGCGCAACGATGCACCGCCTGTATATCTTGACGCTGATCGAGATGAGCAGGATGCTGGAGGTGGTGCGGCGATCACCGGCTGAGTAGACTCTAACACCACCGCCCCGAAACGCGAATGCACAATCTAAGCGCTAAAAATCAATAAAAACATCCATGCAGGAATACATAATATATTTCCCTTCTGTTCAAACAGGTTCTTCGTAACCACCACCCCGGAGATCAGATCATGAACATCCATAAAATACAACAGATTCTTCAGATCGTGGTTGTAGATGCTACTTTGGTATTTGACCTCGATTGGCACGATCTCACCATCCATCTCCAGAACAATGTCCACTTCATGCTTCTGTCTATCCCTGAAATATGTGATATTTTTGATCTCCAGCAGTCTTCTGAACTCTTTTATTGTCAGAAGATTTGAATCGATTACAGATTCTACTAACAGCCCGATGTTCTCGCCCGTGATGTCACGGATCTTTAACAGCGAATTCCTGAGTCCCGGATCGATTATAAAGAATTTTTTGTTGGATCGTATCTGTTTTTTCACATTTTTTGAATAAAGGGGGAGACTTCCTATCAGATATGTGCATTCCAGGTAATAGATCAGATTTATGACTGTGTCCGTGCTGATTGAGAGTGTCTGTGCGATCTTATTGAATGATGTGATCTGGCAGTCGTTCTGTGCGATGTACAGCAGGATCTTCTCAAGATACTGCGGGTTCTTTATCCGGTAAAGCACCGCAATATCCCGATAGACGGTCTTTTCAATCACGTCGCCAAGAAGCGTATCCTGCCATATCCGGATATCTTTTTCCTTAAGATACTCCGGATAACCACCAGCTAACAGGTATTCATTGAAATATAATACAAGTTCATCCTGAAACTGTGTCAGCTCAAAAAAGAGATCATCCACATCTATGTGGAATATATCTTTATCTGCATAAGGTTCAAGTAAGTCGCTCCTGCCGTTTAGTTTGATGAGTTCCTTGAAATTCAGGGGCATTATCTTTATTTCGGTAATCCTGCCGACCAGAGACTCTTTTGAAAATTTCAAGAGGTGTGTTGCGCTTGAACTGGAGATTATAAATTTGATGTTGTATTTCAGATCATAATACTTCTTAAGCCAGAGATTCCAGTCCTTCAGGAAATGTATCTCGTCAATAAAAATATACAACCTTTCAACATCCCTTATCGGCTTTCTGATGACCTTTTCCAGATATTCGTCTATTATTATCCGCAGAGGGTCAGATATCGTCATGGTCATGGGGTCGTCCATCGAAACAAACAGGACATTCTCCTTCGGAACGCCGGTCTGTAAGAGATGATCTATCAACTGATACATGAGCGTGGTCTTCCCAACACGCCGCGGACCTATGATTGCGGTGATACGCTCTTTATCAAGCAGATTCGTAAGCTCACCGAACTCATCCCTGCTGTCCGGCTGCAGGAAAACCGGAGCAACCGCGCCGGTTTTCCACCATTCATTAACCGCCTGAAGGTAGCGTATGATCTCCATTGAGTCTGTTATTTACGTCAGGTATCATATAGATTTCCATCGTATTCGATGAAAGACCGGATTTTTGGCGAGTGGGATCGATGAATGGTCTGTTGTGCGTCGAACCGGATGTTGCCGCCCCACATTCGACATGGTAGCATTTACTCAAATATGCCACGCACGATCTCTGCGTGATATGGGGGCACCCTCGCCCCGGTGATGCCATCTGATGCGTGGAACCGCATGCCAGCGCATTTGGTGAAGGCGTCGTGGAATCCGGTGGTCCGGCTGAAGCCACGTCCGGACACGCGGTTTCGAGGAAAAGCGTGTGTCGCGAGGTCAAGAGGCAGCCCCGGCGAGCGTAGCACCTCGTGTACAATCGGCGGCAATGTGGCAGGTGCGGCATGATTTCGCGGAAACTTACGCTGCAAGTTCAGATGTTGGCGCCCGGCACACCCCTCATCCGGACAACGAGTGGGTTCTGTTTCAGATTCCACTGACACGCCGCTCGTTGCTGGGCAACATGCACAGGACACAACCACCTATTTATTCCCACTAAAAAGATCCCTGATCTCTGAAAGCACATCATTCACAAATACCTCACCACATTCCACTGGCTTATTGGTGTCTGGAAGATGTAGATGAAATGAAAACGTTCTAATATTCATCCAATGCGGTGCATTATCCCATCTACGTATCATTTTACCGCCTTTTTGCAAATGATAAGAATACCTCCGATAATTTTCTCCTATACCCTCATTTACATAAAGCACATAACCGTTTTTCAATGTCGCTTTTGCTCGTAGCGATTGCACCGTTGGCTCTGCATTTATATCAACAACCTCCACACTCCTGACGAGATCGCCGGATGATAACACCACCAAAATATGTGATACCGTCATCTAACCTTGCATCATACCCGCGCCTCGACCTCAGTCCAATATTTCAGCGCCTCTTCATAACTTTCCCACTGTATGAAATCATCCCATTCCTCAAACACTTCCGCATCTTTCCTTCCCTCAACAATCCGTTTAAACTCCGGAAAGTCCACCTTATACGTCCTCTTCAGTTCGCTTATCTTCCCCCCATACTACCGGATTTTGTTTCTTGTTTGTTCTCGTATTATCCCTATAAAAGCGTCCTTTTCATCTCTAAATAGACCAATCCTGACCAACTCCACTATAGGCGCAAACACATCCTTCGACACCTTAACATAGTTCTCCATGATTACCTCATACCTATCTTCTTTCAGTTATTTAGAGATTGTCTCCAGGTATTTAAAGATTTTACGGACTGACGACATCTGTGTAGTTGTCGCACGTATACCGGGGATGTAACCTGGAAATGTTCGACAGAGCAAACGTCGGTACTCCCCCTTCACCTGCCTCTGCGGCTCCGGCATCCGCATCACAGCATCTGCGACCCGATCACAGCCTCCTGCTCGTAGATGTCCTCAGGCTGCCTGACCACAAGCTTCATCTGAATCTTAGAATGCCTAAAACCCAATCAAGGTACTCGAAGGACAATACCAATAGGATGGTGATCCGGATATGAAAATGAGAGCGCTCAAAACTTGCCAGAAACCCCAATCCCACCCCCCGACTGAAACATCGACACCATCAACTCACCCCCTCGAATCCATGCACGCACGCACCCCAACTATGTGACGACTGCTGGCAGGCAACACCTCAATTGGCGGATCGGCGGTGTGGTGGTGAAGAGAGTACAGACGGTGGGGCACGAGACGTCTTTCAGTGGTTGGGGATTTTAGGCACAGGCATTTATACAAGGGAAGTAAAACGCGATTGTAGGTGATGATGATGAACTCGCATGAATTTTTGCTGAAACATTCTCAGGAATGGTCGGAAAAATACCCGGGGAAGTGCATTGCTCTTGTCGGTGACAAACTGGTTGCCGTAGGTCATGATGAACTTGAGGTATTCAAGGAAGCAAAAAGGAAATACCCGGATAAAGAGATCTCTATTGCTTACCTGCCAACAGACGACGAAGTGGTGACGTTGTTATGAAATATCCGTACATCCAATTCAGGAATAGATTTTTACCAATCGTTCCCATTAGATTTAGGCTTGGAAACAATGATTGGGTCGAATTTAAGGCTTATGCGGATTCTGGAGCAGGTTACAGCGTTTTTCACGAGAATGTCATTGAAATTTTAGGATTGGAATTGGAAGATGGTAATAAGGAGTACGTTACCGTCGGAGATGGTTCACTAATACCAGTTTATATGCATCGAATCGTGGTTCAACTCGCTCTCGAAGAATTTGATGCCATGATTGGATTTTCAAAACAGCTTGGTATTGGATTCAACATCATCGGAAGAAGGGATATTTTTGAAAGGTTCAAAGTTTGCTTTATGGAGAATGAAAGAGTTGTTGAGTTCATACGAGATGCATCTCATTAAAAGCGATTTTTTCACAAGAAAGCACCAACGGGAGCAAATTAGTTGTAGCTCTGGCTAAGCATGGGGTGGTTCCAGTCGGGCAATTTGCGGGTTCTTACTTGTCGTATGTTATCGCGATTACGCGGTTTTACGGGTCAGCTGGGATGCGGTGTGGTATCATAGAAACTCGGGTAACATGCCATGATCTCCCGGGGACCGGAGAATCGCATGCGACAGAGAACGGGCGGCGCTCTCGTGGGGTCATCGTTTCAGGCATCGCTGGCAGGATGTCGCCATCAGCGTATTCGGCATGGTGGCACCCCCCTGCATTGCCACCTAACAGCCGAACCACGGCAGGGCGCAAGTCACAAACCAGATCAACAGCCATAGCACAACGACGCACTGCGGCACTTTTCGACCGATGGCAGGTCAGCCAAATTCCCGGAGATCAACTCAAACAAACCTGATCGCCACATCATTCTTCATCCCGGTCCCGGACTTTGCCCTCACTGTTGCGGTCCCGCCTGCTGTGGACGATGTCAGGATGGATGTGGCTTGCGTATCCCCCACAGATATACTGACCGGTGCTTGTTTCAAGAACGATCTCCATGACATCAGGAACCGGATCAAGTTCGCCATTTGCATCTACCACACATATCGTTATCTTGGATTCCGATTTCCCATCGGCAGGGGGCTGATCAGGAATATTGTGTCCTTGAGCACACGCTTCTATTCCGCAGGCACATCTCAAATCCCGGGCGTTTTAGCCGAATATTGGCGCAGAGTTGCTTCTGCACACCCCATCCAACTACAATGATGCAATGTGGATATCCGGTTACACTCAACCTTCTGATTGCGAAGTTCTGCATCATATCATAAAACCATTCCATGAATCGAAATATTTAAGTACTATGACTTGCACGTACTAAATTGTGTTTGTCGATATATCGATAAATACGCGCATGGGATGTGGATACGACCATCACGCGGAGAATGGTCAGAACATTATGCGCGATACTTGCTCACCCGCCGATCTGCGTGGCAGATATTCTGGCAGGTGTATTAGAAAAGGAGGATATATGACCAAACGTACACAAATACTGGTTGTGCTCGTGGTTATGGCATTTGTCATGCACGCGAGCGCAGAGACTGTTGAGATGCGGGGCGAAGTTGTGGATGCGACATTCCAGATAGCTCCGTTTACATGGACTGCCCAAAATTTTGCCGGACTCTATTACGATGTGGACCGGAACCTGATGTCTGATGCGCTCACGACGACCGCCGCAGCACCAGACGCAATCGACTGCGGTGATCTTGTTTACACGGCGTACCGGGTCGAGTCGGGCTATGCGAACCCTGATATTGGCGAATACTTTGCAGTTGGGTGGTTTGGAAAGAAATGCATGGCGATCAATGGCAAGCCGTACGTGTTATCGCCGATCATTTGTGAAATGGACACGGACGACAAAATAACGCTCGCAACCGGTGAGGGATGGGATATCGGAAACGAGTATCGTCTGATCGTAAGGCAGATCGATCTTGAGAGTGATCGAATCTGGCTTGCACTCGAAAAGGATGGCGCGGAGGTGGAAGCCGCAGTTATCCAGCCGCGAAGTCGGGGGGATCGCTTTAACAACGACATGTGGATTGACGGCTCCCCCGGAGCGTACGCTGTTGAGATAGCTGATGTTTCGACGACGAGCACCTTTGTCTATCAGAAGGATATTGGCATGGAGGGTGATGTACCCGTCTTCAGTGTGTATGTGGACGCAATCTTCCGCGGCACTGATACCAATCTTGTACAATTCAAGTACGCAATCCTGATCGACGATGATCTTGTCAAAGTTATTAATGGCGGAGTCGGCATGTTGGATGCGGATGTGGTTACGTCCGAATCGATTCGGCTGAGTAGTGACCAGAGGATCCGGCTTATTATGGATTCTGATGTTAACATCGCAGAAGGTCTCTGGCTCCATGTTGCTGATGATATGGACAACGACCAGGTGCGCAATTACAGGTATTACCCATATCTCCTGTACGAATGTGCTTCGTCCGGATCAACCCCGCCTCCGCCACCACCACCACCTCCGCCAGTGACGACGGAGATTGAGGGAATACTGTATGCCGGTCAGGGAATGGAGATCGAACACGACATACGAATTGAGTTGGTCAGCACGAGTGGTGACCCGGCGAGGGCGGACTTCAGGATATCGAGTTACCAGATGCCCGAAAGACTGATCTCAATACCCGTGGGCGACTCGTCGACTGAATTCATACACATATACAGTACGTCCTCTGGTGAAACCATAGATCTCAATGTGATCTCGGTCTCTGGCGATTCTGTCTGCCTTGTGATCACCGCTCCGGTGGGCTGGAGGGTAACTGATCGGTACGTCGCAAGGGTTGATGAGGTTTCAATCAGCGGCGAGGTTGTGGAACCAACCGGTGAAGAGCGCATGGGTCTCGTCTGGGACGCCTCCAATTTCGCGGCTCTCGGGTACGATCTCGATTGTGATGCCGCAACCGAGACGCTTGCTATTGTGCCAGGCACAATATCCCAGAACGACAGGACGATCGATGCGGGCTATGTTGAGTACGGGACCTCGGCAAGAGATGCCGACTTCGAATACGGCGCGTGGGGCTCATGCAGGACGATCAGTTTAATGGCAGAGCACTACCTTGCGGGATATGGCGAAGGCACTGATTGTGCGATCACAGATGGGACTATCAGCCTGATCTCAAGTGGCATGTTGAGCAGGGTTCTGATCGATGAAGACAAGCGACACACACTCACATACGGCGCATCACTTCAGTTGGAAGAGGGCTATGAACTAAAGATCGTGCAGCTCGACATCCCTGGATCTCGAGTGCAACTCGAGCTGCTCCGGGATGGGCGGAGTGTTGATACTGACATTGTGAATGTGCCCGATACGTTCGTGTATGCAAATGACCTTGGGGGACTGGATGATGTTCCGATCATCGCGGTACATATTGACAACATATTCACCGGTCAGCCCGACATGGTCGCAATCGACGGCATCTTCCAGATATCAGAGGATTGCAGCCCTGTGGAGGCTGGTAATGTGTACGGCAAGATGGTAATCGGGGGTGTTTCCGGTGACGGGATTGTGATGACGAACGCATACAAAATCCATCTGTCGAGAGGTAATATGATCAACCTTATGGGCAACATCAGATTCGTTGTTGCCGATAATGAGGCGCTGCGATTTTCGCCTGTCGTGGAGCTGACTGCGCCTGGCACTTATGAGGTTCGCGGTGCGGTGGCACGTCCGGATATTGACCCGAACGGCGCAGAGCTCGTCTGGAATGCCTCCGATTTCGCGGCTCTCTGGTATGATTTCGATTCCGGTGCATCCACCGAGACACTTGCAATCGAATCGCTGAATGGGCGTGTGATTGAGGACGATATGCTGACCTATACAACGCATCCGGTATACCAGCAGTACGCGATCAATAAGGCGTATGACGATGTGACAATCGATGGTGCGACCGGGTACAATGCCGCAGGCTGGATTGCAGAGAAGTATGTGGCAGCAACTGATAGGGCAGACACGCTCTCCGGACTGCTTGTGGAATTCAAGGGCGATGACAAGAAGACCCTGGCGGTCGGCGAACCATGGGATCTTGGCGCAGGGTTCACGCTCACTGCCCAGCAGATTGACCTTGAAGGTGGCAAGGTATGGTTCTCCTTTGCAAGGGCTGGCGTAGAGATTGCAAGCGAGGTGATCGATGCATCACCCTCCGCGTCGAATCAGGATCGGACATTCATAGTCTATCTTGAAGACATGGATGGTGAAGAGGAGATTGCGGTCTTCCACTGCTATGTGGATGCCGTATTCAGAGGAACCGACTCTAACATAGTTCAGGTAACTCACGTGTTCCTGATCGACAATTTCGGCACGAAAATCAGCACTGGCGATATCTACGGTGCCATGGAGGTGGTACGTGCGGGTTCTGATGCGGTCGTCCTTGCAAACTGTGTGATGCCGACCATTCTTGAGCCTGGCAGCAGACAAAGGGTCATGGGCAACATGTATCTCAGAACAGCAGACGATGAGACCGTGATCAGGTTTTATCCGGCTGCTGAGTACACAATCCGTGGAGAGGAGCCGCCCGGCTACCCGGATCCCGAGGTGTGACGCCACAGTTGCAGTTTCGAGAGTCTGTGAGTATGGTGGTGCCGATTGCAGGGCACCGCCCGTTTTTTTGTCGAATCAGGCAGATTTAATAACTGCGCACCCACATATCAAACTTGACTTTCAAAGAAACGCAAATTAGCCTCGGATAAAGTTTACCAGAACGGAGTGAAATTAAAGAAGGAAGCGATGAAAATCTGCGAAGAGTGAGTCAAAAGATTGGGGAATTTACCAACGTGTGATGTTGCTCGAGCCTGCATTTGGATAGGTTATTTATTGGGGGGCTGCCTGAAGCCCCCTGATGGTGGTTTATGTGCCGGAGCAGTTGCCTTCATTCTTTGTCGTAACTACTCAGGTATGTGGATTGGTCTCTCGATTGTGATTCTATTCTTTCTGACAAGAAAAATAACCGCGGAGATCGCTGAGACTCGCAGAGTTACATCATCCTCCGCGTCCCTCCGCGCACTCTCTGGTTAAATTCCCATTTAGCTATGCTATGTTCCGGGTTAAGCAGTGCCAGTATAGCAAGGTCGCATGATACTGTTTTAGGACCTGAGTAGCTACTCTTTGTCTTGCTAAAGCCCCGACCGACCCACCCCGCGAATTGAATTGCAGGGGCGTCCATGGACTTGCCGCATGAACACCACTGCCTTCACAGACCGCCCCCACCTGCCGCAGCCTCAAGGATCATGAGAGCGTCGATGGATGTGACCTGCCCGTCGCCGTTGACATCAGCTGCAGGATTGTGTGCGCCGCTGACTACGATCCGGAGCGCGACCATCGCGTCCGCAGAGGTGATCTTGCCGTCAAGGTCAAGGTCGCCGGTCATCTGGTGGCTACCCATCGAAATGAATCCGGTATCAGGTGCGCGATCGTAGATTGTGCGATCAAATTCATCGGGATTGGTAGCATTTGCTGAGATGAGTGCCGTCTCAATGTTTATATTCATCGCCCCATCGTCAGTTCCCAAAAACTCCATTGGAACGCTTAGATACATTTTATTGCCCAGCATCGTTATTAGATGGGTGGCATCCCTCCCGGTAAAAGCACCTCCGGAGTCTCCAAAGATGTTGGCGCCGAGTTTACCATCGTAAATAGAGTAAACGAAGGAGTATTCGGGTGTGTTGCCCGGATCCTGATCCGTGTCAAACGCGACCGTTGTAACTGCCCCATCGTCCGGACTGAGGCTACTGTAAGCAACCGTGACCAACAGGACATCTCCTGCAGAGCATACATTAACCCCGGTTAGATCGTCACCATCAAGTCCGAATCCTGAAGAGTCGCCAACCGGGTCGGTGATGCTCACCTCATGACCGGTGCAACTGAGCAGTGGTTTGATGGAACCGTCGCTGGTGTCCAGTGCACCATATCCAACATCCGGCGCACTATCGATATCACCATCCACCAATCCAAATACGGTGAACGAGTCAATCGTAATATCCATGTTCCCATCGTCGCACCCGAGCAAGCCAAGCGGAACACCCAGAAACACCTGATCCGCCACAACCTTGAAAGTGGCATCGTTGTAGGGCACACCAAGCAGCACCCCGGTCGTCTGAGTAATACCGGATTTGGTCAAATCGGACTCAGGGTCGATCTTTGTGATACTAACATCAGTTCCTATCGATCTGCCGATGACATACTCAATCCGGTAATCGATGCCGAATGTAGGTGGCGTCTGTTCCGTGTTTGTGAAACCGGTGGCAAGATTCTGATCCGCATCTATGAGGATCCATCCGGTGAGATCCGCACCATAAGAGAGATCATCGACTTCCACATTCTGACTGTACGTAACCACGATATTCATGACTCCATTCTCTACGTCCACATCCAGACCGGTTAGGTCCGGAGAAGTTGAATCTCCTACAAGATCCGCGATAGACCCGCCCGCAAGCGAATTTCCCGGATGTGGGATCCTGACTGAGCCATTGAGTGTATTCAGCACACCAGAATCGGGTGCACGATCAAAATTGAGGGCTTTGGCAAATCGGGAATGAGTGGCAACAAAAATGTCCATATCTCCGTTGTCATTACCCAGCATCGCCAGCGGGATCGTTATTGTTATCTGGTTTCCAGCTACATTGAGGGTATTTAGATCTATGGCATCGTCATTCAGGGTTACAGTCTTGATAGGGTCCATATAAACGATATCGACGACATCATATAGATATACATAATCGGATCCGGTACCATCAAGATAACCTGTGGTGTAATTTTGATCCGTATCTATGAATACGGCACCAGCAATGTGCTCATCGACGAGGGAATCTGTGCACGTAATAATAACGACGAGATTTCCTTCGCTTACAGTGGCAGTGAGTTCAGTGATATCAGGGAACGAGAAATCGCCGATTGGGTCCGTGGTAGCTGCGGTAGCTGCGTAAGCTCCACTGATTATTATTGTGCTGATCAACACGATTGCTGCTGATAGTGTGTTGTTATGGTTCATGCTTTGCCTCGCTTTTATATGTTTGGCTATTTCTTATTGGGGGTGTTGCCCTCGCCCTCAGGCGTGGCACCACCGACTGGTGGCGCAGGCTCCGAATCTTCTTTTAATCCTTTTCTCATTTTATCAAAAGTACCAAAATCAATCTCGCCCATTGCATATCGCCTCTTTGCAATGTCCATTGAATCCAAGGTTTTGAGATATTTAAGTACCATGGCACGTTCACCAAGACGAGAACCAAAGTAGAATCCAATTATAAGGATGTACACATAAAGAAAGTTTTGAGTGAAGTTCTCAAGTGCCTGTGTGGGCACCGTTTGGGTGGCTATGGCATTGAATGTAGTATTGTTATTGAGGGTGCTGAATGCAGCAGTATCATGCAGGACAATATTGAATGTGGTGTTATTGGCTGTAGCCAAGTCTGTAGTTTTATCAAAGGACAGACATAACAACATAATGTATATAATTGTGAATGATATCACTATCGATTTTCTGACTTCTCCTTTGCTTAATTTAGTCCCCAAATTAAATTTTGAAGAGAATGCGGCGCACAGCGGAATAATAAATGCAAGTATTCCCAGGATCGAGATTATGATAAACCTGTATTCAGATATTGTTGTTAATATGTCCATTTTTACGTTCACCTCTGTGTGTCATGTCACCTAAACTCCGCACCCAAGAACAGAGCCTGATAACATTTCGCTCTTTCTGCACACAATTCGGAATCCCGAATACGCCCCTCCGCGACTTTTCATTCATGACACAATCGAGCCATACCAACATCCGGAATCGGAACAAATCGCATCTACACTACTCTTCTGGATGTGGAACGCATTGTGTGGGGCATCACGCGCAACTTGTCATTTGTCTCATTAGTAATAAAGATTGCGGAAGGTT
>CBDUQO010000019.1:0-17396 GCA_965369365.1 uncultured Methanosarcinales archaeon | reverse complement strand
GGTGAAGAAAAGTGCAGGCAAACAGTGATCAGGCGTTCTGTCGTCGAAGTATATGTGCAACCTGGAATTCGCAGTGAGATATACCCGGATTCCCAGGTTGTGATTAACTACAGTTGCAGCACGTTGGCTGGTTGATCACAAATCCACGACTCCCTCCATTCTCAACAAAATCGATCACAATGCTCCTGAGCGACGGTTCAATTTTTTGGTCGATGAACGTGTTTATTCCGTTGAGATCAAGCACAACATCACGATCACGCTGGAGATCGCCAAGTTCAAGACCATAAGTCACACCCCGATCGCTTATCCCTGACACGTAGATGCGCAGACCATAATCAGCGCGGTTTACCACGTTTTCTGCTTCGAGGATGGTTTTTAGCTCGTTTATTGCGGGTTTGGTAATTGATACCACGGCTTTCACCACCTTGGTGTTACTCTCGATGGACAATGACGGGCTCGAAGGGATTTGAACCCTTGGCGAATGGGTTAAGAGCCCACCGCTCTGCCTGACTGAGCTACGAGCCCATCGGATGTGCTATCATCGTTCGGGGTATATAAGTTTGGCGCTCGAATCTCGCAGCAGGTGATCTGCCAGAACAATGGCAACCATCGCCTCGGCAACCGGAACAATCCGGGGCGGGATTGTTGGGTCGTGGCGCCCTTTTATCGCAATCTCCACCCCGTCCATCGTCCGCAGATCGACAGTCTTCTGAGGCATGGCGATGGACGGCGTTGGCTTGACCGCGATCCTGCACACGATAGGGGCGCCGGTCGCAAGTCCACCAAGGATGCCGCCCGCATCGTTCGTTTCAGGCGCCACGTCCCCGGTATGGTCTGAAATCCCGAATGCGTCGTTCATTTCACTTCCCCTCATCCCAGCGCACTGAAAGCCAGCCCCGATCTCAACGCCTTTCACCGCGCCGATGCCCATCAGGGCTTTTGCAAGATCCGCATCAAGCTTATCAAAGACCGGTTCCCCGATGCCAGCCGGAACGCGGGTTGCTATGATCTCGACGATGCCGCCAATACTGTCACCAGTTTCGCGCGCACTGCGTACCAGTTCGAGCATTGCAGCGCTGGCATCAGGATCAATGCACCGAAGCTGCGACTCCTCAATCCGTTGCTTCATCTCAGAAATCTTATGCGCATCATATATCCCGGATGGCGTAATCCCCGCCTCCGCGCTCCGGATTCCACCAAGTTCGATGACGTGTGCGATCACGTCGATGCCGCGCTCGGCAAGCACCTTTCTGGCAACTGCTCCTGCAGCCACCCGTCCAACGGTCTCGCGTGCAGACGCGCGCCCGCCGCCACGATAATCCCTGATCCCGTACTTGACCTCATAAGGATAATCCGCATGTCCGGGGCGTGGCGTGTACCGCAGCTCCTCATAAGGAGATGAATCAACGTTTTTGTTCCGGACAATCATCGAAATGGGGGTACCGGTAGTTTTTCCCTCGAAAACCCCTGAAAGGATGGTGACAGCATCCGCTTCCTTCCGGGGCGTCGAGACATCACTCTGCCCGGGGCGGCGGCGGTCGAGATCCTTCTGGACATCCGCCTCTGCAAGCGGCATACCCGGCGGGCAGCCATCAACAACGACACCGACCGCGGGTCCATGGCTCTCGCCCCATGTTGTTATGCGAAATATCGTTCCGAATGTGTTTCCTGACATGTTTATCTCCCGTCCCAGCCGCGGCGACCCGCGGTTTTGGGTCATGGGGCATTCCACGATTAAGATGTAGGTAACTGGTAAATATCTAAAAGTTTTCCCCTCGGGTATTTTTCGCTTTTGCATCCACGGGGTCAGCGCCACACCCGAGCAGTTTGAGACCTCAGGAAAAATATTGAATAACAAACCCGATATCAGATCATATCTATAAAATACTGGTGCACTCGCGTATCATGCACCATCTCCGGATGGAATGCGAGCGCAAGCACACTGCCCTGTTGTGCGGCAACCACATAATCGTCGATCCGTGCAAGCTCAGAGACCCCGTCGCCACACTGCATGATCGCAGGTGCACGGATAAAGATCGCAGGGAACCCGGCTCCGATGCCTGAAATATCGATGGATGTCTCGAATGAGTCGTACTGCCGCCCAAAAGCGTTCCTCTTGACCGTAATATCCATTATGTCAAGTAAACGTTGTTTTGTTCGCGCTATTTCACCGTCACCGTGTTTTGCAAGCAGCACAAGCCCTGCGCAGGTGCCAAGCACCGGGACGCCGGATTTAACCGCATCCTTAATCTCGGTTGCGATGCCTTCCTTCCATATAAGCCGGGCAAGCGTGGTACTCTCCCCGCCTGGCAGCACGATGGCGTCACAGTCTAAAACAAGCCCCTCATGTTTGATCAGGATGATCTCGCCGTGATCATCCCGTTCGGCAAACGCACGCTCAAGCGCGTGGGCGTGCTCTGCCACATTTCCCTGAATCGCAATGACACCGATCAACATCTGTCACCGCGTCTTTTGTGATAATGGATAAATGTTTTGATTGCGAGGGGTTGTCACACCATGTGGTGTTTGGGCATATCCTTGCAGGTGGTGCGGTTAGACTATCTCAAATATAACATAAAATCTCTTGAATGGATCTCGGTTTTGGGTAAATGACATGTAATCTGTGTCCATCTGTGAAATCCGTGGCTGATAAAAGCTTTTAGCCACAGATGAACACGGATTACGCAGGTTTTACCTACAACTCACTAAACCTATTTATGGAATCTTATGTAGCACCAGATGGCGTGACAGCCACGTGTAATACATGGTGTTACTAAAATAATTATTTCATGCGATAAATTGACCAGTCTCCATTAGAGTAATATTATTATATAAAAACGTAGCATTTTACGATAGATTTATATAGAATCATAACATACATCGCACGCACCAGTCATAGTCTTGTCCCGCGATGTGTACGTAGGGACGTGATTGGGATTGCTGATACCCATGTCTGGCGCCAGCATTCCGAAAAGATTGGAAAATGAGAGAGGGAAATTCAATATTATGTACCAACTGACTCAATGCCCAAAATGCAAGAGCCGCCTGCGCCGCTGTGGTCCAATACAGGTCTGTACCAGATGCGGATACCTGACCCGTATCGGAACCGTGAACCTGGACTCAATCATCATCTCGTGTGATTAACATAGCGGTTTAAGCACAGAAGTTGCCGTTTCGCAAGTTCCATGACGATCCTGCCGGGACTGTTACACCATCCGGGGTTACATGAGATTCTATGAATCTGTTCAAGTGAGTCGTAGGTACAATCTCCGGTACGTGTTCATCTGTGGCTAAAAGCTTTTATCAGTCACAAATTCCACAGATAGAGACGGATTAAATGTTATTTGCCAAAGAGCAAGATTCATCCAAGGGATTTTACACTATATCGGGGGTTTGTCCGACTGCACCACCGATGAGAACATGATCCAAACACCATATAATGCGACAGCCACATCCTGCCGAAAAATTCAATAACGCTTGTTGGATGTCGGGATGATCGGCAGAAACCCTTAACTAAAAACACCGTAATTAGTCCCTGTACAGAGGTATCAATCATGAAGAAAGCAGTAATCGAAACCAAGAAAGGCGAGATTGTCATTGAACTGTTCGAGAAGGACGCACCGAACACCGTTGAGAATTTTGTAAAGCTTATCAACAAGGGATTTTACAACGGACTCAAATTTCATAGGGTCATCCCGAACTTTATGATACAGACCGGGTGTCCGAAAGGCAACGGCACAGGCGGACCCGGATACAGCATAAAGTGCGAGATAAACCCGCGGAAACACACGTTAGGCGCGCTCTCGATGGCACACGCCGGAAAAAACACAGGTGGCAGCCAGTTCTTTATCACGCACTCGCCACAGCCCCATCTTGACGGGGTGCACACAGTCTTTGGTCAGGTGGTCGAGGGCATGAATGTGGTGAACAAGATCAAGCAGGGCGATGTTATGGCGCAGGTCAAGGTTGTTGAGGGGTGAGTAAGAAGCGGTTTCGCCGGGTTGCAGTTATAAAGGCAGACCGCAGGTATACCGGGTACGAAATCAACAGGGGTTTCCGGATTGATAAGGGGCAGTGATGAAATTGGACATACCACGATTCTACCGCATTTTATACAAGCAAGCTGTACGAAAGTCTACCGAAGGAAGAGAAGGTAGAATACGTGGAAAACCCGATTCCGTCCGAATCCATCAACAGAATCCTCCAAAAATCATCCGAATCGATGGACGAACTTCCAGATAGCAGCGTTCACCTGGTGGTAACCTCTCCACCGTACAATGTCGGAAAGGAATATGACGAAGATCTGACTCTAAAAAAATACAGAGAATTCCTGAAACGAGTATGGAATGAGGTTCACAGAGTCCTTGTGCCCGGAGGACGCGCCTGCATAAACGTCGCAAACCTCGGCAGGAAGCCCTACATCCCGCTTCACGCATTCATCGTCGAGGACATGATCGAACTCGGATTTCTGATGCGAGGCGAGGTTATCCTGGACAAGGTGTCCAGTGCAGGTTCCTCGACTGCATGGGGGAGCTGGCAGTCCGCATCCAACCCGGCGCTTCGGGATGTGCACGAATACATCCTGATATTCTCCAAAAACACATTCGGTCGGAAGAACCCTCTGAAAAGGGAGAACACAATATCGAGGGACGAATTCCTTGAGCTTACAAAGAGCATCTGGACATTCCCGTCGGAATCTGCAAAGAAAATCGAGCATCCTGCACCGTTTCCGGTGGAACTGCCTTACCGGACGATCCAGCTCTATACGTTTGAGGGGGATGTCGTCATCGACCCGTTCATGGGAAGCGGGCAGACCGCGATCGCAGCGATAAAGTCGAAGCGTCACTATGTTGGTTACGAGATTGATTGCGAGTATGCAAAGCTTGCAGATGACCGGGCCAATGAGTTTCGATTGGAATTTAATTCTCAGAAGCACTCTGATGTTAGTAATGACTAATCCGAACATGGGCATGCAGACATTGCCGCTGTATGGACATGCCCAACCACCATATTTGCAGATCCACGCCACCACGCACAAAAACAATCTCATTCATTCAGTGCCAGAACTTCTAAGTGATTATTATGCACTTTTGTGACTATATCTTGGATAAAACAAGGGATATAGAACCACAAATGATATGGAGTGTCCTATATGGATGTAACATATTTTAAGAGTACTTAATCAATATTGTGCGGATATCCGCATACAAAACCACGAGATTACACAAGATCAACACAGCAATACTTGCAGAGCGCGCCGGCGCGGTCGTGATACGGCATGGGAATAACCTGGGCAAGACTGCTGCGATCCAAACACTGGTAAACGAGGCGCTGAAGATGGGTGCGGATGTGCTTGTCTTACTGGATGCGGACGGGCAGCACGATCCGGATGAGATCCCTACACTCTTAAAACCGATTCTACAAGATGGATATGAGTTTGTACTGGGATCAAGAAGGCTGAAAGAGTCAAAAAAGGAGGGTAATAAGCCATTCATCAGACCATTCGGTCAGTTCGTGCTGAAAACCAGTCTGGGCGCGATAACCGAGAATAATTATTCAGATCCTGAATGTGGATTTCGGGCGCTTTCGAGGCGTGCAATGGAAGTGATGAAATTCAAGGGCACAGGGTTTACGGTGGAAGCTGAGATGATACGTCTGGCAGAGGCACACGGATTAAAGTCGATAGAAGTGCCGATGACCGAGATTTATATCGAGAACGGATCGACACTGAACCCGTGGATGCATGGATTTGGCAATCTCGGAACGATCCTTTCATGGATATCAGAGGAGCGACCCCTCTTCTTCTTTGGATCAGTGGGGCTGGTGTTTACCCTCACCGGGCTGTTGATTGGCGCAAAAGTGCTCTACATCGTCAATACCAACGGTGGTGTTGCGATCGGGACTGCGCTTGTATCGATGCTCTGCATCGTCATCGGCGTATTCAGCATATTTACCGGGCTGATATTGCACGGGATCGTTGCCCACCTAGAGCATCGATTCAAACCTGCCCTATAATACACTATAATACAGCACCGGCACCGATCCACATCAGAATAATCAGGAGAAACACACCTGCAAACGCAGGCTTGCTCCATGCAAATACTTTCCTGCCGTCAAGAACACTTATCGGGAGCATGTTAAACGCTGCAAGCCAGAGGTTAATCCGCACGCCAAGAAATATGGCAACCCCCCCGTATCCCCCAAAACCTTCGACAAAACCCCTTTGCGTAGAGATTAGCAGAAAAATCATCGCCAGAACGACGTTTGTGAGCGGACCTGCAGCAGCGATATGCCCATTCTGTTTGCTGGTGATATATGATCCGGATATGTACACAGCCCCGGGCGCCGCGAGCAGCACGCCCCACAGATATGCCAGCCCGACCGCGAGCATCAGCATGGTGGAACTCATCCGGAACTCAGCCCAGAGGTTGTAGCGCTGCGCAACGATCTTGTGTGCAAGTTCATGTAATATGAATCCAATCCCGACTGTGAAGAGGGATACAAAGAAGTAAAGGATTGCAGTCTCGCCGAATGGATTGGATCGTGCACTGTCTGATAGTACAAACGCAAACGCAAACGATATAGCGATCCATGCAATGCAGAGGTGTTGCAGTTCGGTACTGCTTGTTCGGATGCTGACCTTCCGTTTTGGTGGCGGCGTTCCGATGGTGTAGAGTGTCGAATCCATTCGTGCCATATTATTTTATGGTTTGATCTGACGCTTCAATACCTTTGCGGTTGCGCGGGGAAGTCTTTCATGGCAATTTCCGGCAGTGGCCCCTGATCTTGGTAGTGTCATGACACGTAGTTGGCAAGATCTGATCGGTTGTATCTGGTGAAATGGGTGATATGGACATTGATACTGTTTATGCCAAGAGAGATTATCCGGACGCGGGGTGAATTGTTGTGGTTTGGTATGCCCATACAGTATAGCGGACACTACCGCTATTCTGCACTCTCGCACCGCAACGCCAAAACAAATCTTTTTAACCGCTCCTGCTGATGCACCCGTAATGAATAAACAAACCTTCGAAATCGCGGCATCGATTGGTTCAGTGATCCTCCTCGTCCTGATGTGTGTCATGTTTGACCGTACGGGAGCCACTGCGCCTGGATCCGTGATCTCACTTTTCGTTTTCACCCTTGTAGTCAGCGCGGCGGGCTTTAAACTGGCTAATTTTGGGGAGTGAACGATTTTGAGCGTCAGCACCCGGTACCTGAATTTCCCGACAAAAGGGGATGTGGATATCATAGACATAACAAAGGAAGTTGCAGGTGCGCTCTTAAAGTCAAAACTCACCGACGGAGTCGTTACGGTATTTGTGCCGGGTGCCACTGGTGCCGTGACAACAATAGAGTACGAATCAGGATTGGTTTCGGATTTTAAGGCTATGCTTGAGCGGATTGCTCCGCAGGGCATTGAATACATGCACAATTTGAAGTGGGGTGATGGTAACGGGCATTCCCACGTACGGGCGTCTCTGCTTGGTCCAAGCTTGTCTGTGCCGTTTGCCGGCGGCACCATGATGCTCGGGACATGGCAGCAGATCATATTCATCGATCTGGACAACCGCCCGAGAGACCGAGAGCTGATCGTGCAGATCGTGGGCGAATAATAGGTGAAACGGGTGAATGCCGTATATGCTCGGGTAACTTGTAGTAGGAACCACAAGATTACACAGATTTCCACAAGATTTCTGTGTTAATCTTGTGCGATCTCGTGGTTTTACATACTTATACGATGAAACATGCCCGCGGGTTTCGGTTATCTCAGTTACTCAGCCGCTCAACGACGTCGTCGATGTGTGCCATATAATCCCGTAGATTCTGCTCGATCCGGTCCAGTTCCCTCGTGGACAGGCTTACGTCGTCGCCAAACTGCTCGAGTGAGATCTCGCCGTCTTTTGCGTTGAGTTCGAGCAACTCCCCGAACATCAGATATTTTTCGAAGGATTCGGGGACCAGTTTATCGAGTTTGAACCCCCCAAGCAGAATAAGCACGTCAAACGTCTCTATATCCTCTTCAACAAAAGTTACGGTTGAATAACGCAATTTTCCGATGATATTATCTTCTATCCACTCTTTGAATGTGTGATCCACTGCTCGCTGCTCGAACTGTCCGCGATTGAAGTGGCGCTTTGGCACACGCACGATCAACCAGACCATCGTGGCAGTGCTGATATCCATCGGGAAGAATGTATTCTCTGCGGCGTCGTCGAGCGCGGATTCGAGGCTGATTAAGTCAACGTCGTTTCCCAGGGACATGCATGGCGTGGCATGATAGACTCCGATATGTGATGGAAAGACGATATAATCGTTGACATCGATCACACGGTTTGTATTCTTCCTACCAGGTGCCATTATCAGATCGATCGCCTGCGCGATCAGTTTATTGATCTCAAAGTAATAATTGGACTCACTTTCCATGAGTTCGACCCGCTTTCCAAGAGTCGTGTTGTCAACGAGCAGTACCATATCCGCGTTCTGGTGCGCGTCATCGCCGTATTTTAGCAACCGGGACAACCCGCA
Organism: uncultured Methanosarcinales archaeon; assembly: GCA_965369365.1. GTDB lineage: Archaea > Halobacteriota > Methanosarcinia > Methanosarcinales > Methanogasteraceae > Methanogaster_D. The sequence continues at coordinate 8,867 of CBDUQO010000019.1, read as the reverse complement.
GATTGCATTGAAATGACGATGGTCTGCCTCGATCAAATCAGGCCACACACAGAGCGCAAAATGCTTGTGCCCGGCAGCAGCCCGCCCGGATCCATGTTTCATCTGGTCGATGATGTATGGGATGCTACCGTTACCTGTGCCACCACCAAGCGTCATGATATCAAACATCGCATCGCCGCTTGCAAGCCCGAGACCTTCAACTCTCCGTCGTATAATCTCATCGAAATCGATTCTTGCCTCATTCTCCCCCACCTTCCAGAAATTCCCTGTCCCGGTGCTCTGCCTGCCAAATAGCTGTACGCGCTCTCTCCGGATCGTTTCAAGGATCTTTGATTCTTTATCCCCCAGATGCTCTGCGATTTCATCGAGTACTTTCTTCAAGTCAGCTCTTGCACTGTTAAGTAGCAAAATTCTATCTGCGATCGCCTCGTTTTTCATGCTTGCAAAGTACAGGGCCGCGATCCTGCCCGCTCCTTCACCTGATGCGATCAAGCTCCATTTTGTATAATCATCCGAATTTACTGGTGCTGCAGCCATCATGCAATGTTATGATCTGATGATACTTGAATATATGGAACCGGCGATATGGAACAAGGCTATGGGGAATAAGACTATATGTGACACCGGCAACAAGGTTTAAGTAGATTGTCATGATTCATCATTTAATTCCAGGAGGCACCCAATGGCAGACGAATTTCCATTTGAGTTATCCCCCATGTTTGAAGGGGAAAGGATCCGAAAAGACAGCGTATATATCGAACTTGCAGGACCGAAGAGCACGGGCTTTGAGCTGGTGCGTGTGGCAGAGATGGATGAGATCGAGGATGGTGACTTCACCCTGATAGGACCGGACATCTCTGAGATGGCGGAGGGCGACCGGTATCCCTTTGCAATGATCTACCGGATCGCAGGCAGTGCAGTGGAACCAGACCTTGAGGCGATCGTTGAACGCCGAAATCACGATTTTCAGAACTATGTAAGCGGTCTCATGCATCTGAACCAGCGGTATGATATATGGCTTCGTATCAGCAAGGATGCGGTCGCTAAGGGACTTGATTCATTTGAATCCATCGCAAAAGCGACCATGATGCTTTTTAAGAACGAATTGCCGTTTATAGAGAAGATGGACGTACTCTACATCACAGACGCAGAAGAGATCGAAAAACGGATACCTGAAGTAAAGTTAATATATGAGACAAGGGATGCCAGAACACGCGATCTGCATGATGAGGATGTGGATATGTTCTATGGCTGTACACTCTGCCAATCATTCGCCCCGACGAACGTCTGCGTTGTAACCCCGGATCGTGTCTCGCTCTGCGGTGCGATCAACTGGTTCGACGGGAGAGCAGCCGCGAAGGTTGATCCGGACGGTCCGCAGTTCGCAATCGAGAAAGGAGAGTGTCTTGATGAGATAGGTGGCGAATACGCGGGTGTCAACGAGTCTGCTGCCTCGCTCTCACAGGGCGAGTATTCCCGCATCAAACTGCACTCGTTCTTCGAGTATCCACACACCTCATGTGGCTGTTTCGAGGTCGTTGGCTTTTACATTCCCGAACTTGATGTCATCGCGTGGGTGGACCGCGATTACGCACAGCCTGCTCCAAATGGACTTACGTTCGCAAACATGGCTGGGCAGACCGGTGGAGGCAAGCAGATCGTTGGTTTCCTCGGGATCGGGATCAATTATTTCAGGTCCCCGAAGTTCATCGTTGCAGATGGCGGCTGGAACCGGGTGGGCTGGATGCCAAAACACCTCAAAGACAGGGTGCTTGACGACATCCCCGGCGATATCGTGAATGCGATCGCAACCGAGGAGGATGCAACCGATCTTGACTCATTGAAGGCGTTTTTGATTGAGAAGAACCATCCAATCGTTTCCGGATGGAAAGAAAAAGAGGCAGCAAAGAAAAAAGAGAAGAAGAAGGGAACGAAAGAATCAGGCGTTTCTGCCGCGGTAGCGCCAGAGGTGATGCCCGTGGGCATGCCCGCTATGGCTCTACCTGCCGGGTTTGTTGGATCCGGGTCTGTCGGGTCGGGCGGCGGAGTTCGACTGATCCTGAAAAATGCCAAAATCACTATTGGTCAGGTGATTGTGAAGCATGATGATGATGAGGACGAAGATTGATTGATTGATTGATCGCGTCGCTTCACCCGGTATTGTACCCTATATCGGATCTAACATCCATATAGCGCACTTGAACGGCGATGGCTGCACCGACACACCCGCATTGTGAAATTGCGGTGAAAGGTGTAGCTTAAGCCGGTGGCGTCCCATACAACTAAACCCTGCGTGGAACGTAACCAATAGGAGATTGTGATCCGAAACCTTTATATAGTGACAATATACAATACATAATACTTTCGGTGAGGTGTATAATTGCGACAACTTGGTATTATTCAACATCGATTCGGTGCTATGTTGATCGTGAGAAATAGCAAACAAACTCCACCAATCGGTTCAACTGTGGTAACTAACACAATGAAACGGGTTGGGACTGTACAGGAGATCTTCGGACCCGTATCTCACCCATATATCTCTGTTAAAATCAATAAAAGCAGTGGAAAGCGTAACGATCCGGAATTAGCCATATCCGAGAACCAGAAATTGTATATACTATGAGGGGTGGACATGACAGAAGTTGAACGAGTAATTGAACGTCCTGAAAGGATAAAGGAACGCATAAAACAGCGCAGAGAACGTGAACAGGAGCGTGAGGTCTCTGAGTGTCCGGAATGCCACAGCCGCATTCTTGAACGGGATTACGAGCGTGCCGAACTCGTCTGTGGTTCGTGTGGGCTGGTCATCGAGACGAATATCATCGACCAGGGACCTGAATGGCGGGCATTTGATAGCGATCAACGTTTGAAGCGAGCAAGAGTCGGATCGCCGATGACCTACACGATACATGACAAAGGGCTTTCGACCATGATCGACTGGAGGAATCGGGACTCGTATGGCAGAACGATCTCCACAAAGAACCGCGCTCAGCTATACCGACTCAGGAAATGGCAGCGTAGGATTCGTGTCAGCAATGCGACTGAGCGGAATCTTGCATTTGCATTATCCGAGCTTGACCGGATGGCATCTGCGCTCGGGCTGCACCAGAACGTCAGAGAAACGGCTGCCATGGTATATCGCAAGGCAGTTGAGAAAAACCTGATTCGTGGACGGAGCATTGAGGGTGTGGCTGCATCCGCACTGTACGCCTCGTGCCGCCAGTGTTCTGTGCCAAGGACGCTTGACGAGATAGGCGAGGTATCGAGAGTGACCCGCAAGGAGATCGGACGAACCTACCGTTTCGTTGCACGGGAACTCGGGCTGAAACTGAAGCCGACGTCACCGATCGATTACATCCCGCGGTTCTGTTCAGGTCTCGGGCTTGGTGGTGACGTGCAGGCACGCGGCATCTCGATCCTTCGAGCTGCGACAGAACGGGAACTAACCAGCGGGCGCGGACCCACAGGGGTTGCAGCGGCTGCGATATATATTGCATCCATCCTCTGCGACCAGCGCAGAACCCAGCGAGAGGTGGCAGAGGTGGCAGGCGTGACTGAGGTAACGATCCGTAATCGGTACAAGGAGCTTGCAGAGGAACTGGACATTGAGATCGTGCTCTGATTCCTGGTTATAACATCCGGGAAGCTTACGAGGAATGCGCGATCATTCGCCTTTTCCTCATTTTTCATTTTGTACGTGTTTAGCCAACCACAAGATTACACCGATTTCATACGGTTTCTGTGTTAATCTCGTGGTTTTTTCGCCTCGGCTAAACACATACCTCATTTTTAGAGATGGTTACTGGGATGTTGTACCATTGTCGCCGGTAATGATCTGGTGGCAGTCGAAATCCCGGTATGGGGGCATGAACTTCAGAACAATTCTCCACGGCAGTTGCACTTACATGCCATCCATCGCATTCAGAATGATTCCTGCCACCCCGCGCTGATCCCACTTCGCCGAGTTAATCACAAGATCGTATACGCCCAGATCATCGACATTGATCTCGTAATACTCTAAATACCGCCCGGCTTCGCACGCCTCTCGCTCCTTTACCTGACTGATCGCATCAGCCATCGAGACACCTTCGCGATGCACGATCCTACCCGCCCGGGTATCAAGCGGGGCTGTGATGAGCACGGCGAGATCCGGTTCTGCCATCCATGCCGAGAGTCTACCCTCAACAAGCATATCCTTTCCAGCGCCCTTTGCATCCGATGCGATCTTCTTCTGGTGGCAATCGATCTGCTGATCGATAGCTGTGTCCGACGCAGCAAGTTCGCCGAACTCTTTGAGTGTAAGTCCTCTTTCTTCTGCCATCTTTCGGAAGATATCTCCCGCAGATGTGACCTCAAAACCGGTACAACTCGATAGTATGCCTGCCACTGTGCTGGTTCCGCTTCCGGGCAGACCGCTGAGCGTTATGATCATCAGTACAAAGATCGTTTCACGGGGTACTTATTCGTTACTTACCTTTTTACCGCGCCATTGGGTCAAGGTGCGCCACCCGGGTATTATCAACCACCTGCACATCAGGTGCGTGTTCAATGAATACGGACTCGACGGGTAATCGATCGCACAGCCGCTGCATTGCCGGATTCTCGGTTGCATAATGCGTAGCGTCGATCAACGCCAGGTTCTGCGCACTCCGGATCGCATCGTGTCGCATTTCTCCGGACACAAGGGCATCAGCACCTCCGTCGATCGCAGTCTTCACAAACTCGCCGTTGAGACCGCTGCCTCCGATGACCATCACAGTCTCGATCTCGCGCTCGCCGACCCATCGGACCGAGACATTTAGCTTCTGCGCCACAAACTCTGAAAACGTTGACGTCATCTGGCGTTCTATTTGCCCGATGCGACCGGGGTCCAGTTTCTCGACATCCTGCAATTCAAGCAAATCTGCGAGCACATCATTGACGCCACCCTCAGCCCGGTCGTAATTCGTGTGCATCGTATATATCGAGATTTCACTCTCAAGAGCGATCTTCAGCGAGTCGGATAGATTCTTTGATATCCTGTGTATCGGATGGTATATTGGGGTGTGATGCGTGATCAGAAGATCCGCCCCAGCCCGTGCAGCCTCCTCGAGCACGTAATCTGTAACATCCAGCGCAACAGCAACCTTGTGCACGTTGCCCCCTCGATCGAGCACCAGACCAATCCGGTCCCGGTCAGATTCATAAGCAAGTTCCGGAGGGGCGATGTCCTCCAGAAGAGTAATCATTTCTGATAGCCGCATATAGAATAGATAGCAGACCGCTTAGACTTAAACCTTGTGATATTGACGATATCAGCTTTAATCGCCGTTTGACGAGATTGAATATTCTGTGACCGGTTTATCATAATCGTCAAACCAGCAGGCATCAGGATTGCTCCTGTAGATCATGAAATCCGCGATCCGCTTTGGATCAGCCGCACGATGATATCGGAAGAATGTGTGCGTGTCGGTCTTTCCGACGATCTCGATCTTCCCGGTTGAATGGGACATGACCAGCCGTGCCCGCTTGGCAAGACCCGAACAATCCATCTGAGCCTTGTGGAAAATCTCGTACGCCTCCTCGATCGGAACAACATACGCGTGATTGCCTGATGTCGGTCGGCACTGGAAGACGTAGTACGGAACCGCCCCGATGAAGGAGAGTTTCTTAAATAGTGTTGACAGGGTTTTCGGGTTGTCGTTGACCCCGCGGATCATCGGAGTCTGGTTGGTGATTATGGCGCCGGCTTCGATGAGGCGGCGTATTGCTTCGACTGCTGCGTCGGTAAGCTCGTTTGGATGATTGAACTGCGCCATCACGTAGATTCTCTTTTGATCGGTGCTGTATTTTCGGATCATCTCAAGCAATGCCGGGTCGTTAATGATCCGGTGAGGGTTGAAAGCAGGCATTTTAGTGCCAATACGAATGATCCGGACATGTTCAATCTCCCGAATCTGGCTGATTATTCGTTCCAGTTTATTCGTGGAGAGCATTAGCGGATCGCCGCCAGAGAGTAACACGTTTGTGATTTTCTCATGATCACGTATGTATTGTATCCCTTCAGTCACATCACGAGCGATCTCGTCGTGATCGTTTATGAAAAGTCGCTTTCTGAAACAGAACCGGCAGTACCCGCCGCATACGTCGGCAACCAGCAGGAGTGCAGTGCATTCATATTTGTGCTGCAAACCGGGAGTGGCAGTGTACACACTTTCGCCGGAAGCATCAAGCCCACCCCATTCCTCAAGTTCTCCGGGATCCGGTATCACTATGCGCCTTATGGGGTCATTGGGGTCGTCCCAATCGATCAGGGACTTGTAATACTCATTTGTGCGGAATGCAAACTTTTCAGTGACTTTTTTGAGTGCAAATTGTTCTTCATCCCCCAATTCACTTATTTGATCCAGTTTCGTAAGATATTTTATGTTTTTCATCGTTTCGTTGCCTCGTTCTTTAAAATATGTACAAACAGAGAAGCCCTATCGTTGCGGCAATATGATTTTTCATCAGAGGCGTAAACTGTTTTGTGGTCTTAGAAACCTTTATGAACACAGTTATAAGCCTTTCGGTGATCTGGAGCTGCGGGGGTTGTCCGATGATTAATCCCGGATCGTGGGTGTTTAAGGTGCGGGTTTGGTGTATGGTTCCGGAATACCCCAAAGATTAATAAAATTTGCGATCCCAGTTTGGTGTGGAGACATCATGATCAAGTTCACTAAGCTGCACGGAAACGGGAACGACTTCATCCTGATCGACGAATATCAAAACGAGATCATCAAAGACAAAGCCGAATTTGCAGCCACCTACTGCGATCGCAGGTTCGGGATCGGTGCGGACGGCGTCCTCTTCCTTTCGAAGTCCGACTGCGCCGATATCCGGATGCAGCTCTTCCAGCCGGATCGATCCGAGGCAGAGATGTGCGGAAACGGTATACGGTGCCTTGCGAGGTATGCAATCGATGAGGGTTACATAACCGGAGAAGGAAGTTTTACAATCGAGACGCTTGCAGGCGTTTTGACGGTTGATCCGGATGGTGAGTGGATAAAAGTGGATATGGGGGCTCCGGAGTGGGATGGCGTGCATGAGATCAATGGATATGAGGTAAATTCTGTAAACACTGGCGTCCCACACGCGGTCATCTTCGTGGACAATACAAATATTGCAATCGACGAGATCGCACCGAAGATCAGGTATGCGCCCGTATTTCCTGAGGGTACGAACGTGAACTTTGTGAAAGTCGATAGTGCGGGCGAGATCCTGATCCGGACGTATGAGCGTGGCGTTGAGGCGGAGACCTTAAGTTGCGGCACTGGTGCGGTCGCATCCGCTTATGTCGCACGCAGACTCGGGCGGACCGGTGACCGGGTGGTGGTGCGGACCAGTGGAGGCTCTTTGCGCATATCCTTTGCGGCAGACGGCGTCGTATTCATGGCTGGCGGGGCAGTGCGGGTGTATGAGGGGGTGGTAAAATAGACGTGGCATATAATATATCAATCCGGAGTTGGGGGGATGCCCGGCTTTCGCATAAGCCATGCCACCTACTTTATCCCCTGATGTAGACGTATGTTGCCTGAAATCCGTCGCCGTACTCGGCGCTCTCGATCTCAAATCCCGCACGTTCGAGCAGCCCCTCCATCACCCAGTCGTAGGTGCTACACTCCTCTCGGATATGGATCTCTGCTTCTGCTGCAAGTTCATGTCCTGAATAGAGAGCGGTTGATCTGATCCATGTGTTGATCTGGTCTTCCAGGTCGGTTGCTTCCGATGGAAACACAATACCAAAGAGAAAGAACCGCCCCCACTTTTAACATCTCGGCTGCCCTTGTGAGAGCGACCAATTTCCAGAAATCCGGCAGATGGTGCAATGCCGCGATCGATACAATCGCTTCTGCTGGCATTGCCTCGTGCTCGTACGTCAAGAAGCCGCCGTGACAGTACAGAACGTTTGAAAGTCACATCTCTCCGCATTTTTTCTGGCAACGGTTCAGCATGGCGGAAGATACGTCCAACGCGTAGACTTTTTGGCAGTGTTTTGCAGCGTGGAGTGCGAATGCGCCGGTTCCTGCGCCCATGTCGCTGACCGTGCTGTTTGCGTTCAGTTTGAGAAGTTTTGATCGCGTCACTGGTACTCCCGAAAAGCTTTGGACGAAAGACCCTAAAGTCACTTCTGGTGTTTAAATGGAGATCGAAGAGAAAAATATGATGCAACCCCTCCTCGTGGATATGGACAATCTTACATGGAAAGTGGATGGGATCGAAAAGATGCTCGAAACACTCATCGATATATACATCGATGTATTCTATGAAGTCAAAGATGATTATTTAGAGGAGTTGAAGGCGATAAAAAAGGAGCGGGGCAAGGTTCTTAATTCTATTGAGGAATTTGATAGGTATTTTGAGTGATGCAATGCAGTACAAATTCGAAATCAAACCGAAGTTGGAGAAAAAGTTAAAGAAAATTAAAAATAAAGATTACACGATGTTTAAAGCCGTACGGGATAAGGTGGGGGATATAATCATGAATCCATACCATTACAAGCCATTGAGGTATGATCTAAAATGATTGAGAAGGGTCCACATTGGAAAGTCTCATGTTCTGGTCTTTGAAATTGATGAACCATCAAAAACTATTCGATTTCTTGATCTGGGTCACCATGATGAGATTTATGGAAAAAGACGTCCGGGTTTTTGAGTGTGACCAACACTCTACCGGACGTGCCACAGGAAAATCGCAGATCATGCTTAAAGCCACATAAAATCCATAAACGATGAAGAAATGAGATTTGGAATGGGGATAAAATCACAAATCGCTACACTCTAACTTGTTCATAGATTCGGCAGAACTGGTCTGCACAATCAGATCACGGGCAATGGGGACCAATTCG